>JBGPOM010000166.1:0-5116 GCA_041488075.1 Gemmatimonadota bacterium | reverse complement strand
GTGTTCAAGGGCACGCCCACCGTCACCGCCAGCATCGGGGTCGTCTCCTGCACGACGCCCGAGGCGAGCACGGACGAGTTGCTGCGCCGCGCCGATCAGGCGATGTATGAAGCGAAGCGGACGGGGAAGGACCGCGTCGTGCAGGTCGCGATCTAGGTTCTCATGAAAGGGCTCCTCGCCTGCTGCTCGCTCCTGGCGGTCGTGTGCGCGGCACCCGCCGCCTCACAGACGCCGCTTTCCGGCTACTCCGACGCGCTCATCCAGCAGTACCGCCGCACCGACCCGAAGGTCGACTACACCGTCACCGTCCGGGACGGCGACCGCACGGCGTACTTCGTCGAGCTGCGGATCGCGCACCCGCCGAACCCCGCCCGGCTCGTGATCCCGAACTGGGCCCCGGGCGCCTACCGCCTGATGGACTCGGGGATGAACATCGCCGGCTTCACGGCGGCGAGCGCCGCCGGCGACGCGCTGCCCGTCACGCACGATTCCGACATCTCCTGGACGGTGGACACGCAGGGGGCGGCGGGCATCGTCGTGCGCTACTCGGCCGCGGTGCGGGACGCGGTGCAGTGGCGCCGGCCCAACAATCGCTGGTTCCTGCGCGCCACGTCGGGGATCATCGATGGGCCCCGCACGTTCATGTACTTGGACGGCTGGAAGCTCACCCCGGCCCACGTGACGTTCCGCCTTCCCGCCGGCTGGCGCATCGCCACCGGGCTCGTCCCCACGACCGACAGCGCGATCTACTGGGCTCCGAGCTACGACGTGCTGATCGACTCCCCGGTGCTCGTCGGGCGGTTTCTCTCCTATCGCTTCACCGCCGCCGGCGTGCCGCACCGCGCCGTGGTAGACCTGGGTGGAGCCGCGCAGCCGGCGCGCGCCGCGCGCGCGTTCGTGGACATGCTGCGCCGCATCTCGGACACGGAGATCGGCATCTTCGGGAGCGCGCCGTACAAGGACTACACGTACATCTTCGTCGGAGGGCGGGGGGGCGGGCTCGAGCACCTCAATTCGACGACGGTCGGCGTGAGCGCAGACGTCCTGGCGCAGGATCCCGCCGGCGCCGAGGCGGTCAGCGCGCACGAGTTCTTCCACACCTGGAACGTGAAGCGCATCCGGCCCGTGGAGCTGGGACCGTTCGACTACGAGCGCCCCGTCCGGACGCTCAATCTCTGGCTGAGCGAGGGCGTCACCGACTACTACACGGAGGTCGTCCTCGCGCGGAGCAGCCTCACCACGCCGGGCGACTTCGCGCGCCGCCTGGGCGCCGCGATCGGCAATCACCGCGGCAACGCGGCGCGGCTCGTCGTGTCTCCCGAGCGCTCCTCCTGGACCGTCTGGGACAGCCCCGAGGTCAACAACAGCTACGCGATCTCCTACTACCTGCAGGGCGAGCTGCTCGGGTTCCTGCTCGACCTCGCGATCCGCGATTCGACCGGGAATGCCAAGTCGCTCGACGACGTGATGCGCTACCTGTTCGATCAGTTCGCGGGGGAGCGCGGGTTCACGAGCGAGGACCTGCGCGGCGCGATCCGCGCCGCCGCCGGGCCCGACCTGCAGGACTTCTGGCGTCGCTACGTGAGCGGCACGGCGGAGATCCCCTGGGACGACTACCTGAAGGCGGCGGGGTGGAGCGTCCGCCTCACCGAGGAGCCCGCCCCCGACGCGCGGATCGGCGCGATCACGCCGGCCGTGCAGGGGGGGCGCTGGCGCGCGGTGGCGGTCCCCGGCAGCGCCGCCCAAGCCGCGGGGCTCGTGACGGGCGACGAGCTGGTGCGGATCAACGGGCGGGACATCCTGGATGGGGGTGACGTGACGGCAGTGCTGCGGGGGGTCCCGTCGGGAGGCCCCGTGACGGTGCAAGTCATACGCGCCGGCCAACCCGTCACCATCCGCTTCACGGCGGGGACCTACCGGCGCGTGCGGGCGGCCCTGACCGACCTGCCGGACCAGACCGACCGGATGCGGCGCATCCGCGCGGGGATCTTGACGGGACGCTGATGGAGCTGCTGCTCGTCTTCACGTCGGTCCTGTTCATCGTCGATCCATTCGCGGCGGTGCCAAGCTTTCTGGCGATGACGGAGCGCGACTCGCCCCAGCAGCGCCACGTGCTGGCGCGGCGGGGCGCCTGGACCTGTGCGATCACGCTCATCGCGTTCGCGGCGGGCGGGAGCCTGATCTTCCGGATCTTCGGCATCACGATCGCGGCGTTCAAGATCGCCGGCGGGGTGCTGATCGGGCTCAACGCCCTCGACATGGTCCAGGCGCGGCGCAGCCAGCAGCGGGAGACGGCGGCCGAGAGGGCGGAGGGCATCCAAAAGGAGGATATCGGGATCATGCCGCTGGGCGTGCCGATGTTGGCGGGCCCGGGGGCGATTTCGACGGTCATGGTGCTGGCCCTCGGCGCCAAGGGACCCGTCCTGACCGCGGCGGTATACGTTGCCATCATCCTCACGGCGCTGATTTCATTTGTCGTGCTGGCCGCCGCCTCTCTGGTGGAGCGGCGGCTCGGTCAGACGGGGATGCGGATTCTGACGCGGCTGATGGGCCTGGTGCTGTGCGCCATCGCGGTACAGTTCATCATCGACGGCATCAAGCTCAGCGGACTCGTGAAGGCTTAGGCGGCGCCCGCTTTCAGGCGGCGCAGGGCGCGTGACGATCCGCGCCGCGCGCGGTCGAGCTGGCGCCGCAGGTTGGACAGGTCGGTGACGCCGGCGAGCCGGCTGGCGAGCGGCGCCCGGAGCCGGTGCACCGCCAGGATCTGCTCGAACGCCACCCAGCGCACGTACGTGATGAAGTGCTCCACCCGCGCGAACCCGAGAGCCGTCAGCGAACGCTTCAGCGCCGGCAGGCGCGTACCCAGGGCGGCGGCGAGCTGCCGCGGATGGCGGATCTCCCAGGCGCGCTCGCACACCACGCGCACCAGCGGCGCGACCTCCGCCAGGCCCGGCTCGCGCGCCAGCACCAGCGCGGCGATCTCCGGCCCCGTCGGACCCTCGATGCGCCGCTGCAACGCCGCGGCGACCCCATCGAACCCCGACGCCCGCTCAGCCCCATCGCAGTGGATGAGCTGCACGCCCGGCCACCGCACCGCATCGAGCCAACTCGGGCTCACCGAGCGCTCGCCGGCGACGAGCCACACCTCGAGCCGGGTGAGGAGGGGAAGGAGAACGCGCGCGTCGGGGGAGTCGGGCCCGTCGTCGAGATCGATCACGACGATATCCGCCGAGTGGACGGCCTTGGCGCTGGGAAGGCCGGCGTGGTGTTGCACGCGCGCGTGGCGTCCCAGCCTCTGCTCCAGCCCCGCGAGGAGGCTGGTGCGAGCGGACGCCACGACATGCACCGTTGGCGCGAAGCTCATGCCCCCTCCCAGGGTGTGGATCGGTGAACGATGGAAGGTCAAGGTATGAGTACGTGGCGGGTGCGACAAGCCGCCGCAGCAAGGAAGAGTACGAATCGTCGTTGTGAGGTACGAATCACCTGGGCCATTCGTCGTACCACTCCGCCAGCGGGCGCTCGCGAAACCCCTCCACGAGGCGCGTCGCCCCCGCCTCGATGCTGAACAGCCGGTCGGCTGTGCGGCGCACCGCCTCGACATCATGATCGGCATAGAGCACCGCCGCGCCCCGCTCCGCCAAGCGCCGCAGGGCCGCGGCGACTTGCGCCCGGTGGAGCGGCTCGAGGCCGCGGAACGGCTCGTCGAAAAGCGCCACGGCGGGCGAGAGCGCCAGGCCGAACGCGATCTCGGTGAGCCGCAGCTCTCCGCCCGAAAGGGCGCCGACACGCCGGTCCAGCCACGCGGACACGCCGAGCATCTCCGCCGCGGGGCGCCAGTCGCGGGCCTCGCCCAGCAAGGCGAAGTGGTCGGCGGGCGTAAGCTGCAGCGCGAGCCAGGGACGATCGGGATGGTAGAACAAGCCGCGGCGTGCGAGTTGAGCCAATGATGGGTGGGGCACCCGCTCGCCGTTCCATCGAACCTGTCCGACGTCCGGTCGGCGCCGTCCCACGAGGACGTTGAACAACGTCGTCTTCCCCGCCCCCGAGCGCCCCACGAGCGCCGTGATCGTGCCCGACACGGCGTCGACGTAGGCGGCCTGGAGAATCGGCCGGCCGCCGAGGCGTAGCGTGATCGAGTCGGCGGCGATCACGCGAGCAGGCTCAGCGCGAGGCTGAGCGCGAGGTGCACGAGCACTAGAGGAGCGAGAACCGCCGGGAGGCGCAGCCCGAGGTTGCCGAGCAGGATGTCCTCGTGGGCGCGCCGGATGAAGGCGACGAGGACGGCGAGCTCGAAGGCGCAGATGACGAGCTCCGTCCCCGGTCGGAACGCGAACGGTGGGAGCGTGACGGCGGACGCGGTGGCGGCGTTGGCGATCTTCCCGACGATCCAGAGGAGCGTGAACCGGAGGAGGTAAGCGCGGAACAACCGTGAGCGGAGCCACACGTCGCTCACGCTCTCACATCCGCTTGTACTTCGGCCCGCTCCCCCCCTCCCGCGGCGTCCACCGCGGCCCCAACACGTCCGTCGCCTTGCAGTCCACGCAGTTCGGAGCGTTGACCCGCAGCGCGCCGTCCACTTCCTCGTACACACCCGCAGGACACATCGCGGCGTAGAACCGCGCGACCTCCGCCGACACATCATGCCCGACGATGAGATGGGTCGGAATCGTGTCGCGGGTCGCGTTCCCGGACTTGAACACGGCGTCGACCTTGCTGATTGAACCAACTGACCCCGGGCGGTAGCCCGGGGCTCCTGGGAACCCCGGGCTGCCGCCCGGGGTCAGTCGGCGTGCCACCTCCGCATCGGCATGCATCCCATACATCCACCCCGGAAAGATGCCGCGCGTGAGCGTCATGAGCGCGGCCTGGATCCCCCCCAGCACGAACCCGTCCTTGAACGCGAGCCGCATGTTGCGCGTGCGATGCAGGTCCTGCGCGATGTACGAGTGATCCACCAGGCGGTCGTATGCGGCGAGCTCGTCGAGGTAGATCGCGCGGGCGGCGTAGATCCCGGATTGCATCGCGTAGTGAATCCCCTTGAGCGACGGGACGTCCACGAACCCCGCGGCGTCGCCCAGAATCACGACGCCTTCCCCTGAACGGCGGTGCGGAAGCG
>JBGPOM010000165.1:0-5128 GCA_041488075.1 Gemmatimonadota bacterium | reverse complement strand
TCAAGGGGGCATCTATTTCGTCATGCCCGATGACTCCGGCGGGGCGCTGTTCGAGTGGGGAGACGGTCGCCCCGGTGCAGCGGGCGGCTACGCGCTGCGGGTCCATGCGGATGGGACCCTTGCCGCGGGATGGCCCGTGAACGGACTCCTCCTGACCAGTCGGGGGAATCGAGCCGTGATGCGAGACGAAGCCGGGGGGTTCTATGCGGTAAGCCCGACTCCGGGTGAGTTCCCCGGATTCGACGCGGCTTTCTACTTACTGCGGTTCACCTTTGCCGGCACGCTGGCACCAGGGTGGCCCGCGGGTGGGGTGCTGGTCTGCAACCCGCCGGGTATCCGCAGCGGGGTAATCACCGATTCCGATGGCGCGGGCGGGGCGCTGCTGTGCTGGTACGACTATCGGCCCCCGTACGACTTGACCGGCGGGGAGATCTTCGCCGCGCGGGTGCGCTCCGATGGCACGCTCGCTCCCGGTTGGGGGGTGGATGGAACCCTGTTGAGCGATCCCACGGACGCGATGCAGGCCTACGATCCATTCGTCGTGCGCGACGGCCTGGGCGGCGGGTATGTAGTGTGGCAGTCGCAAGGCGCCAATGATGTTCCCTCGAGGATCCAGCACCTGACGGGGAGCGGGCAGGTGGCCGCGGGCTGGCCGCAGTACGGGCTACGAGTGGCTCCGTCCTATGATCAACTCGGCACTCGCATTGCCGCCGATGGGCAAGGTGGGGCGATCGTAGCGTGGGACGAGGGTTGCTGCGGTCGCATCGGCGTCTGGGTGCAGCGGTTCGCGGCCGAGGGCCCGACGCCGGCCCTGCTCGCTTTGGTCAGCGCCGAGGCGAGGGACGGCCTCGTCCAGCTCGATTGGTTCTCCCCCGATGCCGCGGCACTCAGCGCCACGGTCTACCGGCGGACCGAGAACTCCGACTGGCAGTCGCTCGGTGGCGTGATGAGCGACGGCACCGGTCACCTGCGTTACGAGGACCGCGCGGTCTCCGCGGGGAACCGTTACGCCTACCGGCTGGGCTACCTCGAGCAGGAGATCGAGCACTTCAGCGCAGAGTCGTGGGTCGAAGTCCCGGCGCTCCGCCTTGCGCTCGAGGGCCTCCGCCCCAATCCCGCGGTGGGCGAGCTCATGGCCTCGTTCACACTTCCGAGCGGAGCACCTGCCCGACTCCAGCTGCTCGACGTCACGGGACGCGTCTTGCTCACGCGCGAGGTGGGTCCGCTCGGAGCGGGGACTCATCTCATCCGCCTCGGCGGAGAAGCCTCGGTGCCGGCCGGCATGTACTGGCTGCGGCTCACCCAAGGCGGCCGATCGCTGCTTGCCCGGGGCGCCGTCATACGGTAGCGGCGCCACGGGAGCGATGTCCTCCCTTTCGCCGACTTTGTCTACGGTCTCACCAGGAACGAAGCCTTCAGGAAGTACGTGCGCCCGGTGGCGTGCGTGCGCCCTGCGATCCGGTCGAGGCCGTTGTCCATTCCGAGGTAGAGCACGGTGCCGGGATGGACGACGTAGCCCAGCAGGCCGTCGGCAGCGAGGTGCTCGGCGCCGCTGTCGTACTGCGGATAGACGCGCGCGTAGAGCCGGCGCGTGAACTGGTATGTGCACTTGGCGCCCAGCAGCCAGAGATCGTACACGCTCGAACGCCACGGACGGTTCCAGAAGCGGTTGCGCGTGGCGCTCAGCTCGGCGGTCAGCTGCGGTGAGGGCCGCGCCGTCCCCGACGCCACGTAGGTCTCGCTCCAGCCCCGGAACGACTCGGCGTCGGTCGCGCCGTAGAAGATGCTCTCGCCCACCGTGGCGTCGAGCTCGACCGCGAGTGCGCGCCACAGCGAGTTGTCGGTGTTCAGGATGGCGCGGCGCTGAGGGTAATCGCGTCCCAGCCAGCGCTCGCTCAGCTGCTCGAACATCGTGTGCACGTGGGTCTGCTTCTGGAACTTCCAGTCGATCATCGGGCTCACGTACCACTCCTGAAGCGCGCCCGCGCGGTCGTGCAGCAGGAAGCTCGAGAGGATCGGCTCCCACGAGCGCAGCCAGGCGTTCTCGGGGCGCAGCGTGAGGGTTCCCGTGAGCGAGGTGCGGCGCCGATCGACCTGCTGGAGGAATCCCGTCTCGTCGCGGAACTCGGGCCCGAGATAGTTCTCGCCGAGCACGACCTCGCTGCGGCCGTCCGCGTAGCGCAGCTCGGCGTTGTAGGCGACGTCGGAGAACGCGGCGCGACCCGGGACGTAGGCCGGATTGTCGTAGAGCGCGATGCTGTCGACGTGCGCGATGCCGTGCGCGATCTGGCCGGCGAAGAAGAGCGCGTGCCCGAGCCGGAGCCTGGTGTCGCCCGACATCACGAAGTTGGTGCCGCCGTCCTCGCGCGCCCCGGGCAGGAGCCCCGCGGGCCGCACGCCCGCGTCGCGGGCGTCGGTCGTGTGCGCCGTGAGCAGCACCCCGACGCTCGAGTTCTCGCCGATGTCGTACGTGGCGCGTGCCACCCCGAAGTAGCCCGCGCGGCTGGGATCGGCGCCCGAGGCGGCGCCGATGCCCTCGGTGCTGCCGCCGCCGTCGTCCCGCGCGCCGATCCCGCCCAGCCGCCACGGCCCGGCCTTGCCGATGAGCTTCATGCCCCAGGCGGGGTTCGCGATGCGGCGCGTGTACGCCAGGTCGAAGGGCGTGGTGAAGGTCTCCGCGCCCTCGAGGAAGAACGGGCGCTTCTCCGCGTAGTAGAGCGGGTAGCGCTGGTTGACGTCGAACTGGAGCGCGTCGGCTTCGATCTGGCTGTAGTCCGGATTGACGGTGGCGTTGGCGACCAGCGTCGAGGTGATCGAGAGCTTGAGATCGGCGCCGCCCTGGACGTCGTGGGTCGTCGCCCAGGGCGTGAGCGCGTCACCCACGCCCGACCCCGTGCGCGCGGCGCTGCTTGCCGCCGCGGCGTACGGCTGGATCTCCAGCCGGCCGCCGCCCTCGAGCCCGGCGAGCCCGGTGAGATCGGCGGCCTGCAGCATGATGTCGCCCTGCTCCTCCTGGCGCCATAGCGGGAAGGAGCACACCTCGTCGGCGCGCGTGATCTGGCGCCGCAGCCAGAGTCCCCACACCCCGGGGCCCGCGCCGGGGAAGCGCAGCGTGCGCAGCGGCACGGCGATCTCCGCCGTCCAGCCCGTCGAGTCGCGCGAGGTCTCGGCGTCCCACACGCCGTCCCAGTCGAGGTTGACGTCGCCGCCGTCGAGGATGCCGTCGATCTGAACCGCGTAGGGATTGACGCCGACCATGAAGGCGCGATGGAGATCGCGGTAGGTGTCGAGATGAACGGCGATGAAGTCGTCGTCGATGATCTGGTCGCGCGGGGCGAGGCTCGCGCGCAGGCCGCCGCGGCCGTGGGCGCCGCAGTGGATGCCGAAGTAGACGCGCCGGTCGTCGAACAGCACGCGCACGTCGGTGGATTCGCTCGGCGCCTCGCCCTGGCGCACGAAGATCAGGCGGAAATCGGTCAGCGACGTGGCGCGCAGCCAATCGGGCTCATCGAGCCGCCCGTCGAGCCGGATCGGCCCGGTGGCGCGCGTCGCCGCGACCTGCATCCGGTCGAGCGCCTGGGCGGGCGGGGCGCCGGTCAGGATGAGCGCGATCGCGAGGAACGGCGCCCGATGGGGGGGCGGGATCCGCATAGGTCAGGGAGATTCGGGGCAAAGCGGCTCCGCGGTCAAATGCTTTGCGCGGCGGACGCAAACTGGCCGGGCGGTGCCCACACACTGCGTGAAATAGGGCCCGGATTCGAGTGGCACAGGGGTTGCGCCAACGACACCCGACCCTCGTGACACAGGGGTGGGCGGGCCCGTCGCGGACGCGGCCGGACGCCCGGACCGCCCCGGGAACCTGGCGCGGGGATCAGGGAGGAACATTCAGATGAGACGGATTTCGCCAGGCGGCACCTTCGCCGTCTGGCTCGCGGCGTCCGCGATCATTCTCGGCGGCTGCGGCAAGTCTTCGGACGTCACGGGCCTGGGTGCCGCCGCCCAGCAGACCGCGGACGACCTCGCGGTGCAGGTCGGCGCGTCGGCGAGCGCCGACAACGGCGGCTTGATGACCGAGATCGAGGGCACGACCTCGGCGGTGCCGATGGCGCTCCAGCCCAGCTCGATCGATGGCGTCGCCGCGGCCGACACCACGTTCACCCGCGGCCCGTTCACGATCACGCTCGAGCGGACCTTCTACGACGTCGATGGGAACGCGCTCCAGCAGTGGGACGCGAGCGCAGTGCGCGTCCAGATCGGTTCGTGGGTGCGGGGCTCTGTCACCGGCGTGCGCTATCAGGCGACGCTGGGCCGCACCGGCACGCTCGACGTGAGCGGCCTCGCGGCGGCGGTCGACACGCTCGTCTTCGCCGGCACCGCCACCGACACGACCGATGCCCGCTACACCTCGCTCGACGGTCTGCGCACGGTGGACGTCCACGTGCTCGCGACCCGCGTGCTGGCCGGGGTGCGCGCGCTCAAGAACCGCAACGTCAATCCATGGCCGCTGAGCGGCACCGCGACCTGGAGTCTCTCCGTGGACAAGTTCGCGAGCGGCCCGCGGGGCGGGATCGAGGTTCACTACGACGCGGTGGTCGTCGTCGAGTTCGACGGCACGCAGTACGCCGACGTCACGGTGAACGGACGCTATCGCTATCGGATGGATCTTCTGACCGGCGGCGTCTCGCGCAGCTGATGCCCGCCGCGGGTGCGGGCGAACCGCCCGCGGGGCCCCGGCCTCGCGGACGCTTGCTTTTGTGGCGCGTGCGCTCCGCTGCTAGCCTACAGGGCGCTCGCAGCCCACGTATCCGAATCCCGCCTCCGGGGCTCCCCCGGAGATCCCGCCGGAGGTCCACATGTTCTGGAACCTGACCATCCCCGCCCTGATCCTGGTCGCCGGCCCCGGGCGTCCGCCCGCGCCGCTCGCCCACACGTTCTCGATCGTCGCGCGCGATCCGCAGACCGGCGAGTTGGGCGTCGCGGTCCAGTCCCACTACTTCAGCGTTGGCCCGGCCGTCCCTTGGGCCGAGTCCGGCGTGGGCGCCGTCGCCACGCAATCGCTGGTGCTCATCGACTACGGCCCCGACGGCCTCGCGCTCATGAAGAAGGGACTCACCGCGAAGCAGGCGCT
>JBGPOM010000164.1:0-5154 GCA_041488075.1 Gemmatimonadota bacterium | reverse complement strand
GGCCGTCCGCGAAGAATTGCTGCTCGCCGTCCCGCGGTTCCTGTTGTGTCGCGAGGACTGCCGCGGGCTCTGCCCGCGGTGTGGCCAGGACCTCAACGCGGGCCCCTGTGGGTGCGCGCCGGCCGCCGATCCCCGGTGGCGGGCGCTCGAGTCGCTGAAGGGCAAGTTCCGCTCCTAGAGACGAGGACGACGCATGGCCGTACCGAAGCGCAGAACATCCAAGCGCAAGAAGCGCGCGCGCCGCACGCATTACAAGGCGGTGCGGCCCACGTTGCAGCCGTGCCCGCGCTGCGGGGACATGAAGCAGCCGCACCGCGTGTGCCCGACGTGCGGCTACTACAAGGGCGAGCAGCGGGTGATCGTCGAGGATTGACGTGATCCGCATCGCGCTGGACGCGATGGGTGGGGACAACGCCCCGCGCGTGGAGGTCGAGGGGGCGGCACAGGCCCTCCGGGAGCTGCCGCCGGACTTCCGCGTGCAGCTGGTCGGCCGCAGCGCCGACATCGAGGCCGCGCTCGCCCGCACCGGCGCGGACCGCTCCCGCATCGACATCGTCGAAGCGCCGGAGGTCGTGGGGATGGGGGAGAAGCCGCTCACGGCGATCCGCGGCAAGCCCCGTTCCTCGATCGCCGTCGGCCTGACCCTCCAGAAGAAGGGCAAATCGGACGCCTTCATCTCCGCGGGCAACACCGGGGCGGTGATGGCGGCCAGCACGCTGCTGCTGCGGCTCCACTCCGGCGTGCAGCGCGCCGCGATCGCCACGCTCCTGCCGACCGCCGCCCAGCCGGTGCTGGTGCTCGACGTCGGCGCCAACGTCGATTGCGACGACCGCGAGCTGGTCGGTTTCGCGCATCTGGGCTCGGTGTACGCGCGCGACGTCGTCGGCCGGCCCACCCCCGCCGTCGGGCTGCTCAACATCGGCGAGGAAGACGAGAAGGGGAGCGCCGTCGTCAAGGAAGCGCATCAGCTGCTGAAGCAGACCCCCGGTCTGCGCTACATCGGCAACGTCGAAGGGCGCGACATCCCCGCGGGCGAGTGTCGCGGCCAGCCGCTCGACGTCGTCGTGTGCGACGGCTTCGTCGGAAACGTGGTGCTCAAGTTCTACGAGTCGGCGGCGCGGGTGTTCGTCTCCCTCATGAAACGCGAGGCGCCCGACGTGCTGCAGCGCCCCGAGATGGCCAACGTCCTCAAGGTGCTCGACTACGCCACCTACGGCGGCGCCCCGCTGCTCGGCGTCCGGGGGGTCGTGATCATCTGCCACGGCTCCTCGCCCGTCAAGGCGATCAAGAACGCGATCCGCGTGGCGGTCCAGGCGGTGCGGAGCCACCTGAACGACGACATCGCCGCCGAGTTCGCCGCCGGAGGCGTCCCCGCGTGAAGCGCCCCTTCGCCGAGCTGTCAGGCACCGGCAGCTACCATCCCGCGCGGGTGATGACCAACGACGAGTTCTCGAAGATCCTCGACACGTCGGACCAATGGATCCGCGACCGCACGGGGATCCGCGAGCGCCGGATCTCGAGCAAGGCCGAGACCAACGCCTGCATGGGCAAGGCGGCGGCCCTGCAGGTGCTCGAGCAGAACAGCCTCACGCCGCTCGACCTGGACGCGATCGTCTATGCGACCGCGTCCCCCGACCGGCTGCTGCCTTCGGCGGCGTGCGATCTCCAGGCGATCCTCGGGGCCAAGAACGCCGCGGCGTTCGACGTCGGCGCGGCCTGCTCGGGCTTCGTGTACGCGCTCAACGTGGCCGAAGGGCTCATCGCCTCGGAGCAGGCCGAGCGGGTGCTGGTCGTGGCGGCCGAGAAGCTCACCAGCATCATGGACTGGACCGACCGCACCACGGCGGTGCTGTTCGGCGACGGAGCGGGAGCGACCCTGGTGCACCGCGGCGCCGGCCCGCGCGGGATTCTCGCGTCGTACATGAAGTCGGACGGCACACTGGCGGAGCTGCTCTACCGGCCGGGGGGCGGCGCGGCGCACCCGCCGAGCGAGGAGCTGCTCAAGGACCACAGCTACTACATCAAGATGGCGGGCCGCGAGGTGTTCAAGGCGGCCGTCCTCTCGATGGCCGACGCCTGCGACCACGCCCTGCAACGCGCGGGCCTCAGCGCGAGCGATCTCGATCTCCTCATTCCTCACCAGGCCAACATTCGCATCATCGAAGCGACCGCCAAGCACGCCGGCGTGCCGATGGACAAGGTCTACGTGAACGTGGAGCGGTTCGGCAACACTTCGGCGGCGTCGATCGCGATCGCGCTCGACGAAGCGGTGAGAACAAAACGGCTCGTGCCGGGGATGACCGTGATGTTCGTCGCCTTCGGAGCGGGCTTCACCTGGGCGAGCATGGTCGTGAAGTGGTAGCGACCATCTGGCTCTGCCCGGGCCAGGGCGCGCAAAACGTCGGGATGGGCAAGGATCTCGCGGAGCAGTTCCCCGCGGCGCGCGACACCTTCCAGGCGATCGACGACGCGCTGGGCGTCGCCCTGTCGCGCGTCATGTTCGAAGGGCCCGAGGACGAATTGACCGTTACCCAGAACGCCCAGCCCGCGATCCTCGCCCACAGCGCCGCCGTGTTCGCCGTGCTCGCGGGCAGTGCCGCGGCCGCCGGCGCCATCGGCGCGGCGGGCCATTCGCTGGGCGAGTACTCGGCGTACGTTACCGCGCGATCGCTCGAGGCGCCCGACGCGGCGAAACTGGTGCGGCGCCGCGGCGAGCTGATGCACAAGGCGGGCGAGGAGCGGCCGGGGATGATGGCGGCGGTGCTCGGCCTCGCGACCGCCGGGGTCGAAACGGCATGCCGCGAAGCGTCGCAGCAGGGCAGCGTCGTGGTGGCCGCGAACATCAACGCGCCCGACCAGACGGTGATCTCGGGCGATCCGGATGCCGTCGCCCGGGCCGGTGAGCTGTGCAAGGCCCGCGGCGCGAAGCGCGTCGTGCCGCTCAAGGTGAGCGGCGCCTTTCACTCGCCGCTGATGGCGCCGGCGGCGAATCCTTTGCAGGTCGCGCTCGTGCGCGCGCCGTTCCAGGAGCCCGCGTTCCCGGTCATCGCGAACGCCACCGCCGAGGCGGTGAAAGACACGGGCCGGGCCCGCCGCCTCCTGGCCCAGCAGCTGACCGCGCCGGTGCGCTGGGTCGAGTGCATGCAGCACGCGGCACGGCTCGCGGGGGAGGGAACGGAGGTGCAGTTCCTCGAAATCGGCCCCGGAACGGTGCTGGCGGGCCTCTTGAAGCGGATCGTCCCGGGGGCGAACGTGGTGAGCCTGGGGACGGCCGGTGAGGTCACGAAGTTCCTGGAGGCGGCGTGAAACTCGACCTGAGCGGGAAGGTCGCCCTCGTCACGGGGGGAACGCGGGGGATCGGGCACGACATCTGCCTGATGCTCGCCGGCGCCGGGGCCAGGATCGCGCTGTGCTCGCGCGACGGCGCCAAGTCGCAGCAGGTGGCGGCGGCATTGGGCGGCGGCGCGCGCGGCTACGGCTGCGACGTGGGGATCCCCTCCCAGGTCGAGGCGCTAACCGAGGCCGTGGACAAGGACTTCGGCCAGATCGACGTTCTCGTGAACAACGCGGGCTTCACCAAGGACAACCTGCTGTTCCGCTTGACCGAAGCCGACTGGGACACGGTGATGGACACGAACCTGAAGGGCGCGTTCCTCGTGACTAAGTATGCGGCGCGCGGGATGATCAAGCGGCGCTGGGGCCGGGTCATCAACATCACCAGCGTGGTCGGGCTGAACGGCAACAAGGGCCAGTCGAACTACTCGGCCTCCAAGGCGGGCATGATCGGGTTTACGAAGTCGGTGGCGAAGGAGTTGGCCTCGCGCAACGTGCTGGTGAACGCGGTGGCCCCAGGCTATGTCGATACCGAGCTGACCCGGGGCATCTCCCCCGAGGCCAAGAAGTACTTGCAGGACAACATTCCCCTGGGACGGCTGGGGCAGGGGCCCGATATTGCGGGTGCCGTCCTCTTTCTCGCTTCCGACTTGGCCAGCTACATTACAGGGCAGGTGTTGGTGGTCGATGGCGGGATGGTGATGTGAGCAGGCGTCCCTTTACCTCCGCTGAGGGTTACCCATGGCTATGGACATGAAGCAGCTCGAGGAGAAGGTCAAGGACATCATCGTCGAGGAGCTGGGGGTCGAACGCGACAAGCTCAAGAACGACGCGAGCTTCATGGAAGACCTCGGCGCCGACAGCCTCGACACGGTCGAGCTCGTCATGGCCTTCGAGAAGGAGTTCGACATCGACATCCCGGACGAAGAGGCGGAGAAGCTCCGCACCGTCGGGGCGGCGTTGCAGTACCTGCACGAGAAGATGGGGAAGGGCAAATAGTGAAGCGCCGGGTGGCGATCACGGGCCTCGGGGTCGTGTCGCCGTTGGGGAACGATGTCGCCACCGCCTGGGACGGGCTGGTCGCGGGACGATCGGGCGCGGGTCTCATCACGAAGTTCGACCCCGCCCAGCTGCCCGTGCGCTTCGCCTGCGAGGTGAAGGGGTTCGAGCCGCTTCGCTACATGGAGAAGAAGGAAGTCCGCCGCTATGACCTGTTCGCCCAGTTCTCCATCGGGGCGTCGGTCCAGGCGGTGAGCGACGCCTGCCTCGAGAAGACCGGCACGCTCGACCCGAAGCGGGTCGGCGTGATCATCGGGACGGGCACCGGCGGCATCGCGACCTTCGAAGAGAACATGCGCGCCTACCTGGAGAAGGGGCCGGGGCGCGTCTCGCCGTTCTTCGTCCCGATGTTCATGGCCAACGTCGCGTCGGCCCTGGTCTCGATGCGCTACGGCTTCCAGGGTCCCAACTACTGTACGGTCTCGGCGTGTGCTTCCTCCGGGCACGCGGTGGGCGACGCGTTCCGCCTCATCCGCTCGGGGGAGGCCGACGTCATGGTCGTCGGGGGCTCCGAGGCCGCGATCACGCCGCTCGCGATCGCCAGCTTCGCCAACATGAAAGCGCTGTCGGAGCGCAACGACGACCCGGCGAGCGCCTCACGGCCGTTCGACAAGGACCGCGACGGGTTCGTGATGGGCGACGGCGCCGCGACGGTGATCCTCGAAGACTGGGATCGAGCCAAGGCGCGGGGGGCGCGGATCTACGCCGAGCTGGTCGGCTACGGGGCAACGGCCGACGCGTACCATATCACGGCGCCGGCGC
>JBGPOM010000163.1:0-5157 GCA_041488075.1 Gemmatimonadota bacterium | reverse complement strand
TGGAGGATCGGGCCATGAAAGTCGCCGAGCTCATGCAAACCACCCTGAAGACGATCGGTTCCGACGCGACGGTCGCCGACGCGGTGGAGGCATTGACGGAGGCGCAGGTGTCGGCGTTGCCGGTGCTCGATCGCTTAGGGCGCGCCGTGGGCATCGTGTCCACCCGGGACGTACTCCGGGCCGAAAGCACCTGCGAGACGCCCGAGGTGCGGGAGCGACTGTTCGAGAAGACGCTCGTGCTCGAGATCATGACGCCCTGGCCCGCCACGATCGATGCCGACACCGACGTGCGCCAGGCGGCGCAGGAGATGCTCTACCTCAACGTGCCGCGGCTCTTCGTGGAGTTCGATGGCGCGCTGGTGGGCGTGATCTCCCAGACCGACATCGTCGGCGCGGTCGCGACCGCAAAGCTGTAGGCGCTACTGCCGCTGCACCGTCCACCGGCCCGTCTGGGTTTCTCCCGACGGCAGCCGTGTGCTGTAGGTACCGTCGATGGTGTTCCCCTTCAACTGGCCGGTGAAGGCGGTCACGAGACGCGCCCCCGTCTCGGGATCGGCGTACGGAACCAGGGTACCGCTCACGCAGCACCCCTCGACGCGCACGAAGTTGATCGTCAGGACCTCGGGCTGGAGGCGCGGAGCGGGCGTCGCCGCAGTTTCGTTGCGCCACGGCGCGAGCGGCCGTCCCCACCCCGCGGGGATCATGACCACGTCGCCGAAAGCGGAGTCGCCGGCGGCACGGAGCGTGAAGCTGATGCTCCCGCTCCGGCCGGAGGCGGCGCTCGAGTAATCGCCGACCCATTCGCCCGCCAGCGCCGCGACGTCGGCGGCGGAGCCGACGACGGGCACGGGAGGCTGGTTCGCGGCACAGGCCGCGAGAATGACCGCGGCGGCCGTCAGACATGCATGGCGCATCAGGAGCATTGGGGTCTCGCTGTCCAGGGGATGAATTGTCGTACGGACGGCTCGGGGCCGCCGTTTCCACCAGAAACCTTGGACACTCCAGGGAGAAGGATAGTTGCACGGATGTGAGGGATTGATGAAGTGGCTCCACCGGGCATCTTTCGTGACATGCCCCGGACAACCGCGCCCACCGGCTCACCCGTGGAAACCACCCGCGTCCGCGACCGGTTTGAGCGGCTGCTCGCCGCGGGGGTCGCGATCTACGCGCGCCACGACATCGACCACGTGTTGCAGGAGGTCGTGGATGCCGCGCGCGACGTCGTCGGCGCCCGCTACGCCGCGCTGGCGGTGCTGGGAGAGGACCGTGCGACCGTCGTGCGCTTCGTGACGTCAGGTTTGGACGAGGAAGCTCGCCGGCGGATCGGCGACTTGCCCCACGGGCGGGGGCTGCTGGGCCAGGTCATCCGTGAGGGGAAACCGATCCGGAGCGCGGACATCAATCAGCATCCCCAGCGATACGGGTTTCCCCCGCACCATCCCCTGATGAAGTCGTTCCTCGGCGTTCCCGTGCGGGGGCGGGGCGGCGTCTTCGGCAACCTGTACCTGACCGAGAAGATCGGGGCCGACGAGTTCGATGCCGAGGACGAGGCGATCGCCGTCCTCCTCGCCGCGCAGGCGGCGGGGGCCGTGGACAACGCCCGCCTGCACGGCGAGAGCGAACGGTTGGTCGCCCAGGTGCGCGCGATGCAGCGCCAGCGGGATCTCTTCTTCGCCATGATGAACCACGAGCTGCGGAACGCGCTCACGGGCGTGTACGGCTGGGCCGAACGGCTGGTGCGCAAGAAGTCACCCGAAACGGCGGCGCACGCCGCGCAGGAGGTATACGAGGGCGCGGAACGGACGATCACCCTCCTCAATAACTTTCTTGACCTCACGCGTCTCGACGCGGGCAAGCTGCAGCCCGTGTGGCGCGAGATAGATCTCGCGGCGGCGCTGCAACGAGCGGTGAGCGGCATTGAACCGGCGGCGGACGTGAAGCAGATCCGCGTGGAGGTCGCCGCCGCCCGGGCCCCGGCAACGCTCCGGACCGATCCGGTGTGCTTCCAGCAGATCCTCGTCAACCTGCTCACGAACGCCGTGCGGCATGGGCCGGAGGGACAGCCGGTCACCATTCATGTGGAGGACGCATCGCCGGAGCTGCGTGTCCGCGTCGTGGATCATGGCGCGGGGGTGCCGCCGGACGTGCGCGACCGGATCTTCGAGCCCTTCGAGCGCTTCGATCCCCAGTCCGGGGTGGGCACGGGACTGGGCCTCCCCGTGTCGCGGCGCCTCGCCGAAGTGATGGGTGGCCGCCTCACGGTCGAGGACACGCCCGGGGGCGGCGCCACGTTCGTACTGATGTTGCCTATGAAGGTTTCTTCAGGTGGCGTTTAGATTCGATTCAACATGCCAACCCTACCCTCATCTCGATGAAGATTCTCGTGGTGGAAGATGACCGGAAGGTCGCCGGCTTCATCGAGCAAGGCCTCCGGGAGGAGGGGTACGTGGTGGACGTCGCGCCGGACGGCGACCAGGCCACGATGCTGGCTCACGTCTACGACTACGACCTCGTGGTGCTCGACATCATGCTCCCGAAAAAGACGGGGCTCCAGGTGGCGGCGGAGCTGCGGCGTGAGGGACGGGCCACGCCGATTCTGATGCTCACCGCGCGCGACACGACCGAAGACGTCGTGCGCGGCCTAGACGCGGGCGCCGACGACTATCTGACAAAACCCTTCAAGTTCGATGAGCTGATCGCGCGCGTGCGGGCGCTGGTGCGCCGCGGCGGCGCGGGGCGGACGGAGCTGCTGCACTACGGTCCCGTCGAGCTCGACCGGCTGAAGCACAAGGTGCGGGTGGGGGGGAAGAACCTCGATCTGACGCCGAAAGAGTTTCATCTGCTCCAGCATTTCCTGCTGCACGCCGAAGAAGTCGTCCGCCGGACGGAGTTGCTCGAGAAGGTGTGGGACATGCACTTCGATCCGGAGAGCAACGTTGTGGATGTGCACGTCGGCAACCTGCGGCGCAAGCTGCGGCAGGCCACGGGTGTGGATCTGATCGAGACAGTGCGCGGCGTCGGCTTCCGCCTTCAGACGCCCGAGGGGACCAGGGCGTGACGACGTCGCTGCGGCGCGCCCTCGCGCTGCGGTTCGCCGCGACAATGGCCGCCGGACTGCTCCTGGCGGCCGGCGCGTTTTTCTGGGCAGCGTCGCGCGCGCTGGAGGAGCCGGTGACGAACTCGGTCCTCGAAGGGGATCTCCTGATCGCCTTGCTCGCCGTCGTGGTCGCGGGAAGCGCAGCCACCCTGGTGGGGGCGTGGCACTTCACGTCGTCGGCGGTGCGCCCTGTGGGTGAGATCACCGAGCAGGCGACGCGGATCGAGGCGGGGACGCTGGACCAGCGGATCGCCGCTCACGCCGACACTGAGGAATACGAGGGCCTCGTCGCAGTGCTCAACCGGATGCTGGAGCGGCTGGAGCGTGGGTTCGCGGCGCAACGAAGGCTCACCGCGGACGTGAGTCACGAGCTGCGCACGCCGCTCACCGCGCTGCGCGGGCAGATCGAGGTCGCGCTGCGCGCCGAGCGGTCGCCGCGGGACTACCAACTGGTGCTGCGCGGCGCGCTCGAGGAGATCGGCCGGCTCTCGACGCTGAGCGAGGACCTGCTGCTCATCACGCGGGCCGACGCCCGGCTGCTCACGCCCGAGCGCGTGGAGACCGACGTCGCGGCCCTGGTGGCGGGGGCTCTGGACGGGCTGCGGCGCCGGATCGAGGAAAGGGATCTCACGGTGGAGCGCTCGTTCCCGCAGGACGGGCAGCCCGCGTCGATCGACCCCGCGCTGGTGGCGCGCCTGGTGGATCATCTGCTCGACAATGCCGTGCGGTACACGCCGATCGGCGGGCGCATCGGCGTCCGCGTCGAGCCGGGGGCGGCCGCCGGGGGGGGAGGGCGGGGGGTTCGGCTCATCGTTGAGAACTCGGGTCCCGAGATCGCCGCCCAAGACCTGGCGCGCCTGTTCGAGCCGTTCTACCGCGTCGATCCGGCGCGCACCCGCGAGAACGGCGGCGGCGCCGGGCCGGGGCTCGGCCTGGCCATGGTCGCCGCCATCGCCCGGCTCCACAACGGTGCCGCACATGCGGCAAGCGGGCCGGCCGGAACGCGGGTCGAAGTCGATCTCCCCACCCAAGCATCACCCTGACCGGAGGTTCCGGCCCATGTCGCAGCCGCCGCCGCTCCAGACGGAGCACCCGAAGGGAACGCTGTTGCTCGTCGGCCTGTACGGCGTGCTGTTCGCCGCCAGCTGGTTCGCGATGTACCTGCTCGTGTACCTGCGGCGCGGCGGGGTGACCCCGTGAACGTGGCGTTCTACGAGAAGGTTTGGATGTGGGCGGCCGGCGTGCTGATCGTCGCCTTCCTCGCGACGATCGCGGTGGGTGTGGCGGGGAGCGCGCTCCAGCCGCCGAGCCACGTCGAGACAATCGACCCGACGAAGGTCTGGAACGATCCGCGGTTCGCCCATCCCGGCGTCACCCTGGACGACCGCGGCGCCACGGTGGTCGCCGTCGGGATGATGTTCGCGTTCATGCCCGCGGAGATCCGCGTCCCCGCCGGCCGCCGCGTCACGTTCCGCTTGACCAGCGCCGACGTCATCCACGGGTTCCAGATCGTGGGCACGAACGGCAACACGATGGTGGTCCCCGGCTACGTCAGTCAGTTCACGACGGTGTTCCGCGAGCCGGGGGAGTACCTGATCGTCTGCAACGAGTACTGCGGGCTGGGGCACCACATGATGTCGGCAAAGCTGATCGTGGAGGAGGCGCGTCCATGAGCCGTTCCGACCGCCTCTCCCTGGCGCACTTGTGGGTGGCGATCGTCGCCTTCGGCGTGGCGGCGGCGATGGCGTTCATGCAGGCGCTGTCCCGGGCCAGCCTCGACCTGCCGTGGCGCTCGGCCAAGCTGTACTACATCTCCGTCACCGCCCACGGCGTGCTGATGGCGCTCGTGTTCACGACGTTCTTCATCATGGCGTTCGGCTACGTCGTGGTGACGCGGGCGCTGGAGCGCGCTCCCGCGGCGCCGCGACTCGCATGGGCGGGCTTCTGGACCGCGCTCTCGGGAACGCTCGCCGCTGTGGTGGTCATTCTCGCCGGCAAGGCGACGGTGCTGTACACGTTTTATCCGCCGCTCCAGGCCCACCCGGCGTTCTACATCGGGC
>JBGPOM010000162.1:0-5202 GCA_041488075.1 Gemmatimonadota bacterium | reverse complement strand
GGACGTCGGCGAGGCGCCGCTCGATGTCGGCGATCTCGAGGCCCCGCAGCTGGTTCTCGATGTCGAAATGATGGCCGATGAGCGTCTCGAGCTGGCTGCGGATGATCGCGCGTTGCGCCTCGGACGCGCCCCGATAGGCGCGCTGCCGCGCGCGGGCGTTCGCTTCGAGCCCGAACATCCGCGCGACGAGCTGGGCCCGGACCGAATCCCGGCGCGACAGGTTCTGCACCATGTCGAACTGGACCGTGAGTTGAGCAACCTCCATCCAGTAGGCGTCCGGCGCAGCGACCTTGAGCGAATCGAGTCCGGCGATCCGATCGGGAGCGATGTTCTGAAGGAATGCCCGCGCGGCCACCTCGGCCTCGCGCGGCCGCTCCTGGGCAATCCGCTGAACCTGCAGCTGCATCGCCTGAGGGTTCGGCATCTCCTGGGCCGCGGCCATCGAGGCTGTGAAGAGCAAGACGAGGCTGAGTCTAAGGGCGAGCATAGGACCGCTCCTGTTCCAGTCGGGTGAGTTGTGCATCGATCGCAATGACCGGCCGCCCGCCGGCGATGTAGCCGGCAGTCGCGGACCATTCGCGCCGCTCGGGCCAGGCGCGCGGCCGATCGTCCCGCCCCGGGCCTCGGGCAATGACGACTGCGGCGACTGCCGCCGCGGCGGCGAGGACGGTCAGCGCGGCCCCCCCCCTCCCTCCCCACCGCGTCGCCCGCCGCTTCGGTTGGGCGGTCGGCCAGGTCGTCCATTCAAGCGCGACGCGGCCTCGCTCCAATCGGAGGAATTGGTCGCGACACGGAGCGCAGGCGGCGAGGTGGCGCTCCGCCTCCGCCACAGCCGCACCATCGAGCTCGCCGTACGCGAGCAGCAGCGGATCGTCTTCGTGCGGATGATTCATCGGTATTCCTCCACTGCCGCGCCGATGCGTTGCAGCGCCGCGCGCATCTGGCTCAACACCGTGCCGAGCGGGCGGCCCAGTCGTTCGGCGATCTCTCGAAACGTCAGGCCTTCGCGGTGCCGCAGGTCCACGACGTCGCGCTCCGTTGTAGGAAGATCGGCGACCACCCGGCGCACCGCGGCGTGCAGGTCGTGCGCCAGCAAGCGCTCGTCGGCCGCGGGGACGCGCGGCGGGTCCTCGCGCGTCAATCGCTCCACGGCGCGGCGTCGCGTCAGCTCCCGCCGCAGATAGTCGCGCCAGACGTTGGCGGCGATTCGGAACAGATAGCCCCGCGGATTGTCGCCCGAATCGAGCCGCGGGCCCGCGGTCACGAGGCGCGCCGCCGTTTCCTGCAGCAGCTCCGCCGTCAGGTCGGGATCGCGGCAGCGCGCGCCGAGGAAGCTCCGCAGAGCCGGCGCGTGCTCGGCGAACAGGACGTCCATCGCAACCGTCGTCATTGTCTATACAGTACGCGGCGACCTGGCGTTTATTGGCGCCCTTGGCTAGGTTGAAGTCAGACAATCGATTCCGTGGTGATTTGCGGCGTATTGCGGCCACGTTAAACAACCCGCTAAAAAGCCGGAGTCTATTCTGCCCACACTAAGAGATCTCATCAACGACGGCCGCGTGCACGTCTTCGACGGCGCGATGGGGACGATGCTCTATGCCAAGGGCTTCTTCCTCAACGTCTGCTACGACGAGCTGTGCCTGAAACAGCCGAAGCTGGTGCAGGAGGTGCACGCGGAGTACGTGCGCGCCGGCGCCGAAATCCTCGAGACCAACACCTTCGGCGCGAACCCCCTGAAGCTCGGCAGCTTCGGCCTCGCCGACGACACCGAGAAAATCAACCGCACGGCGGCGGAGCTGGCGCGGGCTGCGGCCGGGGGGAAAGCCAGCGTGGTGGGGGCGATCGGCCCCCTGGGCGTCCGCATCGAGCCGTTCGGCCCCACCTCGAGCGCGGAGGCCCAGGCGCTGTTCGCACGCCAGGTGGCCGGCCTCCTTGCGGGCGGCGTGGACGGCTTCATCCTCGAGACGTTCAGCGACCTGGACGAGATCCACGCGGCGCTGCGCGCGGTGCGTGAGGGGTGCGACCTGCCCGTCGTCTGCCAGATGACCGTCGGCACCGACGGCCTCACCCACTATGGCACCGACCCCGAAACCTTCGCCAAGCGATTGACCGAGTGGGGCGCCGACGTGATCGGCGTGAACTGCTCCGTCGGCCCCGCGGGATTGCTCGAGGCGGTGGAGAAGATCAGCAAGGTCACCGACCGGCCGATCTCGGCGCAGCCCAACGCGGGGCTGCCGCGCGACGTGGGCGATCGCAAGATCTACCTCGCCTCCCCCGAGTACATGGCGAGCTATGCGCGCCGCATGATCGAGGCCGGCGCGCGGTTCGTGGGGGGCTGCTGCGGCTCGACGCCCGAGCACATCAAGAAGATCCGCGACTACGTGGCGAGCGTCGTGCCGCGCTTGCCGAGCGTGGTCGTGTCGCGCACCCAGGTGCAGGCGCCGGCCGGGGTGACGCCCGCGCCGCTCGCCGAGAAGTCGCATTGGGGAGCGAAGCTGGCGCGCGGCGAGCTGGTGACGAGCGTCGAAATCGTGCCGCCCAAGGGGGTGGACCCGGCGCCGATGCTCGAGCAGTGCCGCGCCCTCAAGGCGGCTGGGGTCGACGCCGTGAACGTCCCCGACGGGCCGCGCGCCCAGAGCCGCATGGGTGTCCTCCCCTCGGCCATCATGATCGAGCGCGAGGTGGGCATCGAGACGGTCATTCATTACTGCTGCCGCGACCGCAATCTCCTCGGCATGCTCTCCGACATCCTCGGCGCGCACGCCGCCGGGCTGCGCAACATTCTCATCATCACGGGCGATCCGCCCAAGATGGGCCCCTACCCCGAGGCGACGGCGGTCTTCGACATCGACTCGATCGGCCTCACGAATCTCGTGTACCGGCTGAACCAGGGGCTCGATCCGGGCAACAACCCCATCGGCGCGCCGACAAAGTGGGTGATTGGCGTGGGAGTGAACCCGGGGGCGATCGATCTCGACCGCGAGCTATCGCGCTTCGCATGGAAGGTGGACGCGGGCGCGGAATTCGCCGTGACGCAGCCGGTGTTCGATCCACATCAGCTCGAAGCGTTCCTGAAGCGCGTCGAGCAGTTCCGGATCCCCATCGTCGCGGGCGTCTGGCCACTCATCAGCCTCCGCAACGCCGAGTTCCTGGCGAACGAGGTGCCGGGCGTGTCCGTCCCCGACGAGATCCTGCAGCGGATGCGGCAGGCGCAGGAGCGCGGCAAGGAGGCGGCGCTCGCCGAGGGGGTGGCGATCGCGCGCGAAATGTTCGCGCGGGTGAAGGCGATGGTGCAGGGCGTCCAGGTCAGCGCGCCGTTCGGGAAGGTCGAGGTGGCACTGCAGGTGTTCGCCCCCTGAGCCTCCGCCGGGAAATCTCCTTCGCCGAAAAAGACACCGACCTACGGGACGACGTCCGCACCCTTGGCGCCCTCGTGGGCGCGGTGATCCGGGAGCAGGGCGGCGACGAGCTGTTCGAGAAGGTCGAGGGCGCGCGCGTCGCCGCGATCCGCCGCCGCGAGGGCGAGCCCGAAGCGGAGGGTGAGCTCCAGGCGCTCGTCGGCGCGCTGAGCCCTCGTGACGCCGGCGAGCTGGTGCGCGGCTTCGCGACCTACTTCGCGGTCGTGAACCTCGCGGAGCGGATCAACCGCATCCGACGCGGCCGCGATCACCTTCGTGCAGGACGAGCGCCCCAGGAAGGGACGCTGGAGGACGCGATGCGGCGCCTGGCGGCCGCCGGGCTTGGCCCCCAGGAAGTCGGCGACCTGCTGCAGCGCCTGTTGTTCGAACCCGTCTTCACCGCACACCCCACCGAAGCCACCCGCCGCACCCTGCTCGAGAAGGAGCAGGCCATCGGCCGCCTGCTGGTGCGGCGGCTCGATCCGTCGCTCACCCCGGCCGAAGAGCGGGCGGCGCTGGGTCGCATCCGCGAGCAGATCACGGTCGGCTGGCAAACGGAAGCGCACCCCGCCCAGCGCCCCACCGTACTCGATGAGCTGGAGCACGTGCTGTTCTTCCTGACCGACGTGGTGTATCGCGTCGTACCGCCGTTCTACGAGGCGCTGGAAGACGCGCTCGCCGCGGTGTTCGGCACGGCGGGAGCCGGGATTGCCGTGCCGCCCGTGCTGCGCTTCGCCTCATGGGTGGGCGGCGACATGGACGGAAACCCGAACGTGACGGCCGAGACCGTGCGCGCGGCGTTGGCGCGCCACCGCGCGCTCGTGCTCGAGCGCTACCACCGGGAGACGCTCGAGCTGGCGCGGCGGCTGTCGCAATCGTCCTCCCGGGTGCAGGTCGACGAGGCGGTGCTGCGCCGGGCCGAGGAGTACGCCTCCCGTTTCCCCGCCGCTCTCGACGCCGTGCCCCCGCGCCACCGTGACATGCCCTACCGCGTGCTGCTGCGCCTGATGGCCGCTCGCCTTCAGGCGACATCTCGGGACGAAGCGTCCGGATACGCAAGCCCCTCGGAATTCTCGGGCGACTTGCAGCGCATCGCCACGAGCCTCGCGAACCACCGCGGCTCCCACGCGGGCCTCTTCAGCGTGCGACGTCTGATGCGGCGACTCGAGACCTTCGGGTTTCACCTGGCCACGCTCGACGTACGACAGGACGCCCTGGTGCACCGCGCGGTCATCGGCCGGCTGCTGGGGGACCAGTCCTGGCCCGAGCGTTCTGCCGCGGCGCGCGCCTCGCGCCTCAGGCGCGCCATTGAAAGCGGCGAGGCGCCGACCCGTGCACCCGACCCGGACGCGGAGCGCACACTGGCGGTGTTCCGCGCCATCGCCGCATGCCGAACGCGCTACGGGGCGCACGCCATCGGTCCCTACATCATCAGCATGACCCAGGGTGTGGACGATGTGCTCACGGTGCTGCTGCTGGCGCGGTGGGGCGGCCTGGCCAAGGCGGACGGTACCGTACCGCTCGACGTGGCTCCGCTGTTCGAGACCCTCGACGATCTCCGCAACGCGCCCGACGTGTTGCGAGCTCTCCTCGAAGACGACGTCTACCGCGCGCACCTGAACTACCGCGGCAACCGTCAGGTGGTCATGCTCGGATACTCGGACAGCAACAAGGACGGCGGGATTGCAGCATCGCGCTGGGCCGTGCAGCGGGCCCAGGCGGCGCTCGTGGCGACCCTCGATCCGGCCGGCATCGATCTCACGATCTTCCACGGCCGGGGCGGCACCGTCAGCCGCGGAGGCGG
>JBGPOM010000161.1:0-5211 GCA_041488075.1 Gemmatimonadota bacterium | reverse complement strand
CTAGGTGGGCAAGCCGCGGACTACTGCGCCGTCGAGCCCGGCCAGACGGGACGACCAGCCGCCGTGATGCTCTTGAGCCGCCCCTGGATCCAAGGCCGCAGCTGCTGGGGCAGTGGCGCATATCCGAGAGTCGGTGCGGTGGCCTGGCCTTCGGTTTCGGCCCACCAGATGAACTGCACGAGTGCCTTGGCCTTGGCGGCATCGGCGTAGGTCTGGTGCACGAGCAGCCACGTCATCGTGGAGATGGGGTAGGCCGCGGCCCCATCGGGGTTCGTGAGCGACACGCGGAAGTCGGTGGTCGGGCCCATTTTGCCGAGGACGCCAGCCGCCGCGGCCGTTACCGCCTCGAGCGTCGGGGCGACGAACCGCATGGCGCTATTCCGCACCTGGCCATAGGTCATCTTGTTGATGGTCGCGTACCCGAGCTCCACATACCCGATGGCGCCCGGAGTCTGGCTCACCGTGGCCGCCACCCCTTCGTTGCCCCGCCCGCCCAAGCCGACGGGCCAGTTCACCGAGGTGCCTCTCCCGACGCGCTGCGCCCACTCGGGGCTGACTTTGGTCAGGTAGTCGGTCCATCCGTACGACGTGCCGGAGCCGTCAGCGCGGTGCACGACGACGATGTCGGTCGCCGGCAGGGTGACGTCCGCATTGACGCTGGTGATCCGCGCGTCGTTCCACCGCGTGACTTTGCCGAGGAAGATGTCGGCCAGCACGTCGGGTGTGAACTTCAGCTGCTGGGTGACGCCCGGCAGGTTGTAGGTCGCCACGATCGCGCCGAGCACCGTGGGGATGTGCAGCACGTTGCCCTGGATCGCCGCGATCGCCGAATCGGACATCGGCGCATCGGTCCCGCCGAAGTCCACGGTACCGTCGGAGAACTGCCGGATGCCGCCGCCCGATCCGATCGACTGGTAGTTCAGCTGGATCGTCGGGTTCGCCTGGTTGAACGTCAGCATCCACTTCTGATAGATGATGTTCGGGAACGTCGCGCCGGCGCCGTTGAGCTGCACCTGCGCCGCGGCCGGCGCCGGGGCGGTGCAGCCGAGCAGCGCGGCGAGGGCGAGGAATCGGACTTGCTTCATGCGCATGCCTCGTGCGTTAGAACGTGAATTGGGCCTGGAACAGGGCCCGGGACCGCGTGGCGTCCTGCAGTGGCGTGGCCCCCCCCTCGTACGACAGGAGGTCGACGTCGGCGAGCAGCCGGACGTTGGGCGAGAGCTGATAGGACACGCCGCCGATGATCCGGGTCTGCTTGTCGGGACCGGCGCCGGTGTTCGGATCGACGATGTCGACGCGCGCGAGCGCCGCCACCTTGCTGTGCGCGAGGTGATAGACGCCGAAGGCGCTGATGATGCGGCCGGTGTTGACGTCCTTCGTGGATACGAACTCGCCCGCGAGCGTGATCTGCTGCGTGCGGTAGGACAGCATTCCCAGGAACCGGTTGCGGTCGGCGCCGCCCGTGGCCTTGCCGATCCCCGCATAGCCGGTGACCCGCAGGCCGCCGACGCGACTGGCGTCGTTGGTCGCCTTGACCCGCACCGAGACGCGGGCCTGGACGTCCTTGCGGCTGTCGCCGGTGCCGCCCGAGTAGCCCTCACCGTTCACGAACGTGAGCTGGCCGTTGACTTGATCGCTATTCCATTTGCCGTCGATTCCCGCGCCGAAGTCCGCCGCCGTCATAGCGCCGTTGCGATCGACGGCGATGGCGCCCTGCATACGGTAGTCCCACAGCGTTTCCTCGAAATCGACGTAGGGCGTATTCAGCAAGCCCAGCTTGTACGTGAGGCTGCTGCCGGTCGGCGTCCACGCGGCGTAGGCGAACTTGAGCCGGTAGATCTGGTTCGTCGCGGGCGCGCCGCTGGGAACGATGTCCGCGGTGACGCGTGTCTGGATCCCGCCCGAGAATTTGCCGAGGACGTTGACGTAGGCGCGCTGAACCGAGAACTGGTTCTGATGGCCGGCGCCGAGGCTGTCCTTCAACTGGTACAGGAACTGCGTGTACACCACGCCGGTGACGGCAACTTGCGGGGCCGGCTGGGCGGGCGTTTGGGCCGTGACGGCGGACGTGCCCAGGGCGAGCGCGCCGAGCACTGAGTAGGGGAGTCTTGCATGCACGGTCAGGTCCTCAAGACAGAATGTGAATGGTGTCCCGTTTGGCACGCCGAAAAAGGTCACCTGGCGCGGTCACCGGGGGGAGTCGGCTGTGTCACAGAATGGTAACAGCGGTGGAGCCGAGGTTACTGTCTCGGAGCGGCGGGGAAGTGCAGCCGGATCGTCGTCCCGCGCCCGACGGCGCTGTCCGCGTCGACCCGTCCGCCGTGCGCTTCGACGAGGTGTTTCACGATCGCGAGACCAAGCCCCGTGCCCCCCTGCTGGCGCGCCCGGCCCGCGTCTACCCGGTAGAAGCGCTCGAAAATGCGCGACAGGTGCTCGGCGGGGATCCCGCTGCCCGAGTCGGTGACGTGGAGCGCCACGCCCTCCTTCGCCGTCTCGGCCGCCACCCGGATCGTGCCGCCCCGCGGCGTGTGCCGCAGGGCGTTGTCGAACAGGTTGGTGAAGATCTGACGCAGGGCGTCGGGGTCGGCCGGGAGCGCGTGCGCCTCAGGGGCGACGGCAACCGCGAATCGCACGCCCGCGCCGGCGGCGCGCGCCGCGAACGGCGCCCAGGCATCGCGCGCCGCGGCCTCCAGCTCGACCACGCGGGGCTGGGGCCGCCAGCCGCCGGATTCGATGCGCGACAGGTCGAGCAGGTCGTCCACGAGCCGCTGCATCCGGCCCGCCTGCTGCACGATCGTCGTCGCGAACCCCGCTGCCTGCGAGCCAACCGGCGCTTCGCCCGCCAGCGTCTCGGCGTATCCGGCGATCGCGGTGAGCGGCGTCTTCAGCTCGTGGGAGACGTTGGCGACGAAGTCGCGCCGCACCGCCTCGAGTCGCCGGAGATCGGTCACGTCGCTCAGTACGAGCAGGGTGCCGCCGCCCTCGAGCGGCCGGCCCGACACGAGCACGGCGCGCCCGTTCAGTTCGAGCGCCCGCCGCTCCACCGGACGCCCCTCGAGCGCCTCGCGGATCAGCGTGCGATGCCGCTGGTCGTGGAACAGCTCGGCGAGGGGGGGCAGGGGATCGGTCGCGCCGTACCCGAGCAGGCGCCGCGCGGCCGAGTTGCAGGACACGATCGCGCCGCGATCGTCGGCCGCGATCACGCCGTCCGAGAGCGCCTCGAGCAGCGTGCGCGATTCCTCGCGCTCGCGCCTGAGGGCAGTCAAGCGACGCTCCAGCTCGTCGTGCATCGCGCGCAGCGCATCCACCAGGCGGGCGAGCTCGGGAACCTGGACGTCGGGGAACGCGGCCGGGCCGCCGGCCGCGATCGCGCGCGCCGCCGCGCCGATCGCAACGAGTGGCTGCGCCAGCGCCCGCGCCAGCAGCCAGGCGACGAGCGCCGCCAGTGCCAGCATGGTGAGCCCCGCGCCGGCGACGACGCGTTGCACGCCGTGGACGCGCGCGTCCACGGCGGCGAGGGACGCCGAGACCCGCACGACGGCGATCCCCGGGGGGCCGCCGCGCACCGCCACGTAGAGCTGGCGCGCGTTGGTCGACGCGCTCACCCGCTCGTCGCGGCCCACCCCCGCGGCGAGCGCGGCGCGCACCTCGGGGCGTCCGGCGTGATTCTCGAGGCGAGCGAGCGCCGCGCGGTCGAACTCGGTGTCGCCGCGCACGCGGCCGGTCGGGTCGATCAAGGTGACCCGGCGGCCCAACGCGTCGCCGGCGGCCCGCGCGATCTCAGGCCAGCGGCTGGAATCGGGGGGGAGGGACCCGGCGATGAGGCGTGCATCCCCCTCGAGCGCCGCGGCCGTTTCGGCCTCGAGGTGGCCGCGCAGCAGCGCGTCAGCCGCGACGATCGAGCCTGCCACCGCCGCCGCCACGAGCAGGCTCATGCTCGCGAACAGGCGGGTAGCGAGCTTCACGCGCGCCGCCGCCGCGTGTTCGAGGGAGCTGGCGGCTCGCGGAAGCGGTACCCGACGCCGCGCACCGTCTCGATCCAGGCGCCCGCGTCGCCCAGCTTCGCGCGCAGGCGCTGCACGTGCATGTCCACGGTGCGGGTCTGGATGTCGGGTTGGGCCTGCCACACCGTCTCGAGCAACTGCGTGCGGGAATGCACGCGGTCGCGCCGCTCGATCAGACGGTCGAGCAACTTGAACTCGGTCGCCGTCAGCTCGATCTCGCGGCCGTCGACCGTCACGCGGTGCGTCGCGCGGTCGAGGGTCACCGGGCCCGCGGCGAGCCGGCCGCCCGACGCAACCGCCGGCGCCGCGAGGCGCCGGAGGATGGCGGCAACCCGCAGAACCAGCTCCTTCGGCGAGAACGGCTTGGAGAGGTAGTCGTCGGCACCGAGCGAGAGGCCCTTGATGCGGTCGGGCTCTTCCTTGCGGGCCGTGAGCAGGATGACGCCGACGTCCCGCGTCTCCTCGCGGCGGCGCAGCTCGGCGAGGATGTCGTAGCCCGACAGGCCGGGGAGCATCAGGTCCAGCACGACGAGATCGGGCCGCTCCTCGCGGGCGGACCGCAGCGCCTCGGTGCCGTTCGCCGCGGTGGTGACGCGGTAGCCTTCTTTCGCGAGATGATAGGCGACGAGCGCCGTGATATCGGGTTCGTCGTCGACGACGAGGATGCGGTGGGCGGCCCCGGTCTCGGTGGGCATGGACAGGGCGGGAAGGTAGCGCGGCGAGCGTCTGTTTGGCAATTTTCAGCGCACTATGCGTCTCCTCTGCGCGCTGCTCCTTTCCTCGTTCCAGACTCCGACCTCCGCCCAGACTCCCGATACCACGCATCTCGTCATCGTCGCCACCACCGACGTGCACGGCCGTGCGCTCGCCTGGGACTACGTGCGCGACGCCGAGGCCCCGGGGGGGCTGTCGCGCGCCGCGACGATCATCGAGACGCTGCGCGCGCAATATCCCGGCCGCATGGTGCTGGTCGACGCCGGGGACCTGCTGCAGGGGAATCCGTTCGCGACGTTCTTCGGGCGCCAAGGTCAGAACGACCAGCGCCAGCCCCCCCCCCAGCCCATGGTCGACGCGCTCAACGCTCTGCAATACGACGCCGCGACCCCGGGCAACCACGACTTCGATTTCGGGCTCGCGCTGCTGCGCCGCGCCGGCGCCGAGGCGACCTACCGCTACGTCGCGGCGAACGTGGAGCTCACCGCCGGTG
>JBGPOM010000160.1:0-5258 GCA_041488075.1 Gemmatimonadota bacterium | reverse complement strand
GATGGGCCGTTGCGGCAGCGCGCCGATCCCGGGGAATCCTCCGGCGCGGTCGGCGGCCTCGGCGAGCGCGACCGCGAGCGCCTCCTGGCCCGGCCAGGCGACGGCCGTCACACGGCCCACCGTCACGGCGGTGGGGGGAGTGGGGACGGTGGGGAGGAGGCCCTGGAGCAGCAGGGCCAGCAGGGCTAGTCCCGCGGGGGCTCCTCTCCCCGGGCGACCAACTCGACCATCTCGCCGCACTTCTTGCCCCAGGGATTGAACTTGTTGGCCTTGAAGCCCTCCTGCCACGTGACCTTGCCCTGCTCCTGGTCGCCGCCGAACCAATAGGCGCGGCCCAGCTCGTAGTAGGCCTCGATGAGGTTGGGCCCGAGCTTCAGCGTCTTCTGGAAGAAGGTCTGCGCGTCCTCGTACATCTCGCGCTGCAGGTAGACGAGGCCGAGGTAGAAGTGGGCGTAGAGCGTCGCCTTCTTGTCGTTGTCCAGCCGGATCGCTTTCGAAAGGTGCTCGATCGCCTCGCCGAAGATGCGCTTCTTGAGGCAGATGTACCCCACGTTGATGCGCGCGAGCGAGTTCGCCGGCTCCTTCATCAGGACCTTGGAGAATGTCTGGAGCGCGTCGTCGTAGTCCTCGTGCAGCATCTGCGCCCAGCCAAGCAGCGACTCGGCCTGGATCTCGCCGGGCGACAGCTGCAGCGCGCGTTGCAGCGCCTGGATCGCGCCGGCATGGTCGCCGAGTGAGATGAGGCTCCAGCCCTTCTCGATGAAGGTCGAGGCCCCGATGTGGTCGGCGTGGACGGCCGGGCGTTGGCCCGTGAACTCCGGCGCCGAGGCCTGCTTCGTATCGGCGGTGAGCTGCTTGTACCGCTCCACCAGCTGGCGGATGTCGTCCTTGAGCTGCGTCAGCTCGCCGAGCAGGCCGTCCACCCTCTTGAAGTAGCCGATGATCTCGCGCTTGGCCGCTTCGCGCTCGGCGCCGCCCGCCGCGCCGTCGAGCTGGCGGGCGATCGCGTCGTATTCCGCCCGCAGGGCGGTGATGGGAGATTCGCTCATGTCGACTTGGCGGGTGCCTGCACGGCCTCCAGCGCCAACTTCTCCTTGGACGACAACAGCTTGTTCGTGTTGAGCACGATGATCGTGCGACCGTTCGTGACGACGAGCCCGGCGATGTACTCGGCGGCGAGGCCCTTCACAATGCCCGGAGGCGGCGTCACCGTCGCGGCCGCGACTTGCAACACTTCGGTCACCGCGTCCACGATGAGGCCGATCCTGCCGGCCTCGAACTCGAGAATCACGGTGCGGGTGTCCTCGCGCAGCGGGGCGGCCACCCCGAGCCGCTTGCGCATGTCGATGAGCGGAATCGCTCCCGTCTTGTACTGCAGGACCCCCTCGAGAAAATCGGGGGCCTTGGGGAGGGGCGACGGCGCCTCGTAACGCAGGATGCGCTCCACCTGGAAGATGTTGAACGCGAAATCCTGGCCGCCCACCCGAAAGGTAACGAGCTGAACGTCGTCGCCGGCGGTGCTCATCCGATGCGGTCTCCCAGCGCTTCGAGATCGAGTATCGGCACCAGCGTGCCGTCCTGCTCCGCGACGCCCGTCGCCCACGGGAGCGATTGACCCCGCGGCACGGGCAGCACCGGCTCGCGGACGACCGCGTCCGCATCGTCGACCTCGAACGCCACCTGGCGTCCCCCGCCCCGCCCCAGCTCGACCAGCACCACGGTGCGGCCCGGCGCGGCCGGCGCAGCGCCCCCCGTGAGGAGCGCCGCGAGATGGATCAGCGGCACCAGCCGGCCCCGTAGCGGCGTCAGGCCGCGCACGGCAGGGAGCGCGCGCGGGACGTCGAGCACCTGCCCGACGTCGGCCACTTCAAGCACGCGACCCACCGGCAGCCCGTACATCCGGCCCTCGGCGCGCACCAGCAGGAACCCTTTCACAAGCGTCTCCGCCCGGCGCTACCGCGCCGCGTCAGCTCGGCGCCGACGTGGTCGGCAATCTGCCCGAGCGGCAGCACGGCGTCCACTCCCCCCGCCTGCACCGCCGAGCCCGGCATCCCGTAGATGACGGCCGACTCGCGGTCTTGCGCCACGCCGCCGCCGCCCGAGTCGTGGATCGCGCGCAGCCCATCGGCGCCGTCCCGCCCCATGCCCGTCAGCACCACGCCGATGCTTCTGGCGCCGAACACCTGCGCCACGGACCGGAACAGGTGGTCGGCGGCGGGGCGCACGCCCCAAATGGGCGGCGTCTGGTCGAGGGCGATCACGGGCCCGTTGGCACTGGGACGCACCCGCATATGATAATCGCCCGGCGCCACGTACGCCGTGTCGGCCACCACCGGCGCCCCGTCGTCGGCCTCGACGACGCGGAGCCGGCTCATCGAGTCGAGCCGCTCGGCGAGGCTGCGGGTGAACTTGGGCGGCATGTGCTGCACGATCAGCACCGCGGCGCCCCGCCCGGTGGGGAGCTGGGGGATCAAGTCGGCGAGGGCGCGCGGTCCGCCCGTCGAGGCGGCCACGGCGACGGCCAGCGTGGCGCGCTCGCGCAACGCCAGCTCGGGAGGGTGCGCGACCGGCGGCGGCGGCCGGGCCATCACCCGCACGTGCGACACGTCGGCGGCGAGGGCGCGGCGCACGGCGGCGATCAGCTCGGGCGCCAGGCCTGCGAGCGCCGCCCGCCCTGAGACGTCGTGCGGCGGCTTGGCGACGATCTCGACGGCGCCGAGCTCCAGGGCGCGGATCGCGGTGGCCGTGCCTGGGCCGGCGTGGGCGCTGACGACCACGATGGGCCGGGGCGACTCGGACATGATGTAGCCGATCGCGCCGAGCCCGTCGAGCTCGGGCATCTCGAGATCGAGGGTGACGACGTCGGGGTCGTACTGGTGGACCTTGCGCACGGCGTCGACGCCGTCGCGGGCGGTGGCGACGACCCGGAACTCGCCCGTCCCCGCCTCCCCGCCACCGAGCACGTCCACGAGCACCCGGCGCATCAGCGCGCTGTCGTCGGCGACGAGGACAGTGGGGCGGGCGTCAGATGGTTTCGGCATCGGCCCCGACCGAGCGGATCTCCACCCGGCCGTCCTTGACGTAGAACCTGACGCTGCGCCCGCGCCCGCCGCCCACCGACTCGCGCACGATCGGGATCGAGGCGGCGCGGAGGGCGTTGCGCGCGGCCACGATGTTGCGCTCGCCCATCTGAATCGTGCCCGGGGTCATGAGCTGGCTGAACATGCTGGCGCCGCCGGCGAGCTTGGCGACGAGGCGGCGGGGATCGGCGCCGAGCCCCTTCAAATGCTCGACGAGCAGCGGCACCGCCGAGTCGGGGAACTTGGCGGGGTTGGTCGCGTCGCGGGACAGACTGCGGGACGGGAGCAGGACGTGCGCCATGGCTCCGGCGCCGCGTTCCGGATCGTGCAGCATGATCGCGACGCAGGAGCCGAGCCCGAGGGTGACGAGGACGCGATCGCCGCGCTCGGCGGCCCAATCGGCCACCTTGACGATGACCTCGTTCACGCGGGCTTCGTGTAGATCCGCTCGCGCGGGTCGACGAGGCTGAGGCGCTCGCGCGCCGGCCCGAACAGGGTCTCCACCTTGCCGAGCAGGAGGATGCCGCCCGGCGCGAGCGCGTCCACGAACACCTGGAACAACCGCTCCTGGGCCTGCCGCTCGAAGTAGATGACGACGTTGCGGCACACCACGAGATCGTAGGGCGGGTGCGGCGGGGGCTCGCGCATCAGGTCGTGCGCTATGATGCGCACGAGCCCGCGGACCGCGGGGACCGGCTGCCGCGGCGGCTCCGCGGTGAAGTAGCGGCGCTGGAGATCGGCCGGCATTTCGGTGAAGGCGCTCTCGGGGTAGCGCGCCTGGCGGGTGCGCTCGAGGCTCAAACGGTCCACGTCGGTCGCATCCACGAACGCGTGCGCGAGCGAGGCCGCCCCGGCGACCTCGGCGAGCAGGACCGCGATCGTGTACGGTTCCTCGCCCGACGCGCACCCGGCCGACCAGACCCGCACGTGCCCGCGCCGGGCGCGCCACAACGCCGCCAGGTGGGGCCGGGCGAGGGCATCCCACGTTTCGGCGTTGCGGTAGAACTTGGTGACGTTGATGGTGAGGGCGTCGAGCAGGTGCTCGTACTCGTGGGTGTCGTCGTCCAGCAGCCGGCTGTAGTCGTCGTAGGTGTGGACGCCGCGGGCGCGCATCCGCACCGCGAGGCGGCGCTTCAAGCACTTGTCCTTGTACGACTCGCAGCTCACGCCGCGCACCCGCGAGATCTTTTGCGTCAGCTCCAGGAACGCGCGCTCGTCCTGCGGCGCACTCACGACAGCGTGCTCAGCGTTTCCAGATTGGCTTTCACCAGTTCGTGCTTCGGATTGAGCTCGAGCGCCCGGCGCCACAGCTCGCTGGCGTGATCCCGGTCGTTCCGCTTGTAGGCGATGTTGCCGAGTTTGAAGTAGACGTCGTCGCCCAGGTCGGGCGACAGCTCGACCGCGCGCTGGTAGAGGTCCCAGGCTTCGTCGTAGCGCGAGGCGCGGTAGGCGAGGTCCCCCAGGTTCTTGGACAGCTGGGGCAGCGACGGCTCGTCGCGCAACGCCCCGCGCGCCAGGTCCTCGGCTGCCGGCAGGTCGCCGGCGAGCTCCTTCAGCACGGCGAGGTTGTTGCGCAGCACGGCGTGCTGCGGGTGCGCCGCCACCGCCTGCTCGGCGGCCTGCTCGGCCACCTCGAAGTCCCCCGCCGCCGCCGCCGCCAGCGCCCGCGCCCAGAACCAGATCGGCGGGACCTTGTCCGCGAACAGCTCCTTGGCGCGATCGAGCCGGCCCGCGGCGCTCGCGTGGTCGCCGCGCTTGAGCGCGACGATCCCCCACCCCACGTACACGCGCGGATCGGTCCGCGCCCGGGACGCGGCTTCGGCGTACGACGCTTCGGCATCGTCGAGGCGCCCCAGCTGCTCGTAGGCGAGCGCCAGATTATGCAGCACGGCTGGCCGCGAACCGCCTTTCTCCGCAGCGAGCCGCAGGGCTTCCATCGCCTCACGCCAGCGCGCCTGCTTCAACGCCACGAGCCCGATGAAGAAATGCGCGTTGGCGTCGGTCGCGCGCAGCTCCGCGACGCGGCGGAATTCGCGCGCCGCTTCGTCGAGCATCCCCGTCTTGTAGAACGCGATGCCGAGGTTGCGGTGCTCCTCCACGCGCGCGTCCGTCATCTTCAAGTCTTCCGCACTGGCGGTGCGGCCCGCGCGATGCACGAAACCCGCCGTCACGAGCCCG
>JBGPOM010000159.1:0-5268 GCA_041488075.1 Gemmatimonadota bacterium | reverse complement strand
GCGCAAGACGGCGCAGCGGCTCACATTTTTCCTGCTGAAGCAGCCCGTGGAGACGGCGGAGCGGCTGGCGGAGGCCATCCGGCGGGTGCGCGGGCGGGTGACGGCGTGCGGGGCGTGCGGCAACCTCTCCGAGGACGACCCTTGCCCCATCTGCCGTGATCCCCGGCGCGACGTCGCGCTCCTGTGCGTGGTAGAGGAGTCGGCGGACGTGGGGGCGATCGAGCGCGCCGGCCGTTACCGCGGGCGCTATCACGTCCTCGGGGGCCGGTTGTCGCCGCTCGAGGGGTTGGGCCCCGACCAGCTGCGCGTCGAGCAGCTGGTGGCGCGCGTCGCCAACGGCTTGGGAGTGCAGGAGGTCATCGTTGCGACTAACCCCTCGATGGAAGGGGAAGCGACCGCGACCTACCTCCAGCAGGTGTTGAAGCCGACCGGGGTCCGCGTGACGCGGATCGCGCGCGGGCTGCCGGTGGGGGGGGATCTCGAATACGCCGACGCGGTCACGATCGCGCAGGCACTGGCGGCGCGGCGGGACATGTCCGAGACCGAGTGACCTGAGGAGGCGCATGGCGGGGGCGGCAAGCTGGTCGTTCAATGAGAGCGACTTCAAGCAGATCCAGGCGCACCTGCAGGCGTACCTCCGGGAATCGAACGCCCGCTGCGCCTTGCTGGTCGACCGCAACGGCCAGCTCGTGGCCACCGTAGGCGAGACGCCGCAGTTCGATCCCACCGCCTTCGCGTCGCTCACCGCCGCCGACTTCAGCGCCAACGACCAGCTCGCCAAGATGATCGGCGAGCCGGAGTTCGCCTCGCTGGTCCATCAGGGCGAGCGCGAATCCATGTTCCTCGCCGACATCGCCAAGCGAGTGATCCTCGTCGTGCTGTTCGACCAGCGCGCCACCCTGGGACTGGTCAAGCTCAAGGCCAAGGCCGTGGTCGAGAGTCTCAACAGGGTCTTCGAGGAAATGTTCAATCGCGTGGGCACCGGGCAGACCCAGCAACAAGGCCTGCTCGAAGGGGCGGAAGACGAAATTGACAAACTCTTCGGTTAAGGGGACGCGCCCATGTCGATGATCAACTACGCGTCCCGCGAGATCAACTGCAAGCTGGTCTACTACGGGCCCGGCCTCGGTGGCAAGACGACCAACCTGGAACACATTTACGGGAAGGTCTCGCCCAACACGCGCGGCAAGATGATCTCGCTCGCGACCGAGACCGAGCGCACGCTGTTCTTCGACTTCCTGCCGGTCGATCTGGGGACGATCCGCGGCTTCAAGACGCGGTTCCACCTCTACACCGTGCCCGGGCAGGTGTACTACAACGCCAGCCGCAAGCTGATCCTGAAGGGTGTGGACGGCATCGTGTTCGTGGCCGACAGCCAGATCGAGCGGATGGAAGCCAATGTCGAGTCGATGCAGAACCTGTACGACAATATGGCCGAGTACGGGTACGACCTGACCAGGATCCCGTTCATCATCCAGTACAACAAGCGCGACCTGCCCAACGCCGCGCCCATCAAGGACCTCCAGGCGGCGCTGAACCCCGGCTGGCCGGTGGACGACGCCGCCCACCAGAAAGTGACGCCCGACCCCGCGCATGCCGGCGAGAACCTGATCGAAAAGGTGGGTGGCGAATGGGTCGGCCGCGCGCCCTACCTCGAGGCCGTCGCGGTGCGCGGCGACGGAGTATTCGACACATTGAAGTCGGTCAGCAAGTTGGTGCTGAAGACGCTGAGCTGAGAGGCGGCGGATGCGCTGGACCCTGCCCAACATCATCACCCTGGCCCGTATCTGCCTCACGCCGGTCATCGCCCTGCTGCCGTTCATTCAGGGCTACTGGCCCAAGGTCATCGCCTTCGTGATCTTCCTCGTCGCGGCGTTCTCGGACGTCGTGGACGGCTGGCTCGCGCGCCGCTACCACATGGTGAGCGATCTCGGCAAACTGCTCGATCCGATCGCCGACAAGCTGCTGCTGTTTGCGACGCTGATCCCCATTTTCTGGATGACCCGGCATCCCACCATCCTCGTGGATTACCGCATCCCCTGGTGGGGGAGCCTTCCCGTGTGGGTGGCGTTGCTGCTCGTCGGCCGCGAGGTGCTGATCACGGTGTTCCGTTACTTTGCCCTGCGGCGCGGGGTGGTCATTCCCGCCGTCGCCGCGGGCAAGGCGAAGGCGGTCGCCCAGAACGTCTTCATCGGCGCCACGATCGCCTGGTTCGCCTGGAAAGACGCCATCGCCGAGCTCAAGCTGGCCGGCGCGTTCCGGAACTTCTGGGATGAATTCCACGGCGCCGTGGTGGCCATCACCCTCGCCGGCGCGATCGTGCTGACCGTCTATTCCCTCGGCGTCTACCTGTACCGCTACCGGGCGCTCCTCAAGCCCGGTTCATGAAGCTCGAGGTCGTCACGATCGGCACCGAGCTGGTGCTGGGGCTGACGCCCGATACGAACGCCGCGGACCTGGGCCGCGCCCTCAGCGCCGCCGGCGCCGAGATCGTGCGCCACGTCTCCGTTCCCGACCGCCCCGCCGCCATCCGCGCCGCCATCGCGGACGCGCTCGAGCGCACGGGGTTCGTCATCGCGACGGGCGGCCTCGGGCCTACCCGCGACGACATGACCAAGCGCGAGGTCGCCGCCCTCTTCGGCGCGCCGCTCCGGCTCGACGATGCGGTGCTGCGGAGCCTCGAGGCCCGCTTCCGTCGCCTCGGCCGGCCGATGCCGGCGGTGAATCGCTCCCAGGCCGAGGTCCCCGAAGGCGCGACGGTGCTGCCGAACCCCCGGGGGACGGCGCCGGGCCTGTGGCTCGAGGACGGGCAGGGGCGCGTCGCGGTCCTGCTGCCCGGCGTGCCGTCCGAGATGCGGGGCTTGCTCGTCGACGAGGTGCTGCCCCGCGTCGTGCAGCGCTGGGGCGGTGGCCGGGTGGTGCTGTCCCGGACCCTGCGCACGACGGGCGTTCCCGAATCCGCGTTGGCGGAGCGCATCGGCCCCGTCGAAGAGGACCTCGCGCCGCTCACACTCGCCTACCTGCCATCCGTCGACGGCGTGGACCTGCGGCTGACCGCGTGGTCGCTGCCGCCCGAAGAGGCCGAGCGGCGCCTCGCCGCGGCCGCCGCCGGGCTGCGCGTCCGGCTCGATCAGCATTACTACGGGCAGGACGGCGCCGACCTCGCGGCCGTGGTGCTCGATCTGCTGCGCGGGAGGCGGCTGGCCGTGGGCGAGTCGTGCACCGGGGGTCTTGTCGCCGCTCGAATCACGGCGGTCCCCGGCGCGTCGGCGGTGTTTGCGGGCGGCGTCGTGGCATACGACGACCGTGTGAAGACCGACCTGCTGCACGTACCCGCCGCCACGCTCGAGGCCCACGGCGCCGTCTCCGAGGAGACGGCGCGGGCGATGGCCGAGGGGGCCCAGCGGCGATTCGCGGCCGGCGCGGCACTCGGGGTGACGGGGGTCGCGGGACCGGCGGGCGGGAGCCCCGAGAAACCCGTCGGTACCGTGTGGCTCGCGACCCGGCTTGGCACCGAGACGCGTGCGCTGAAGCGGGTCTTCCCCGGCGACCGCGGCGAGATCCGCGCGCGGGCGGCGCAGGCGGCCCTCGACTTGCTGCGCCGCCAGCTCAGCGAGGCTGGGGGGAGAGGGGCCGGGCGATGAACCAGCTCAACGCCCCCGACGGGACATCGCTCGTGTTCGACGCCTACGAGCTGGCACGGCCGACGGCCGCGGTGCTGTTGCTCCATGGCTGGTCGGACCACGCCGGCCGCTGGGCGGCCACGGGCCGGCGGCTCCAGGCCGCCGGGGTCGCGGCCTATCTCCTCGACCAGCGGGGGCACGGACGCTCAGGCGGGCGACGCGGGCACTTGTCCCGTTTCAGCCAGCTGCTCGGCGATCTGCAGGCGTTTCGGCGGGCGGTGCGCCTGCGCACCGCGGCGCCGCAGGTGCTGTTGGGTCATTCGTTCGGCGGACTCGTCGTGCTGCGCTATCTCGAAACGCAGCCCGGCGATCCCCCGGCCGCGGCGGTCGTGTCGAGTCCCTGGCTCGGCCTGACGCACCCACCCCCTGCGTGGAAGCGGCTCGCCGCTCGCCTCTGTGCCGACCTCTGGCCCACGCTGCGGATCCGGGCGGGGATCGATCCCGATCTGTTGTCGCGCGATCAGGCCGTGAACGCTGCCTGGGCCGCCGACCCGGCCTGCCACGACGTGATGACGCCGGGGGCGTGGGCGGAGATCCAGTGGGCCCAGCGCGCCGTCATCGCCGACGGATACCGCATCGACTGCCCGCTGCTCTTCTTGCTCGCGGGGGAGGACCGCGTCGTGGACGCGCATCTCGCCCGCGGCTTCGCCGACGGCCTGAAGGGTACGGCGCAGGTGCACTGGTATCCCGAGATGTATCACGAGCTGCTGAACGACCCGCAGGGGGAGCGAGTCGTCGGGGATATCGTGGAGTTCTTGCGAAATCGGGGGCTGTGAACCTACCTTGGGCGCAGTCCAAACAGAGGAGACCCGTGCAACTCAGGATTGTCTTTCCTTTTTCACGGTTTTTTCACAGTCCTCGGGTATTGTGTTACACAGCGGTTATACGGCATCGAACACACGACCAATACAAGGAGCGTCAATGAAACGCGTTCATCTGGGGGCCCTGAGCCTCGCACTGGGACTTCTCGCCGCACCTACGCTGCGCGCGCAGAGCCAGCCGACGGAGGGCATCAGATTCGGATTTGGGTTCGGGGCCACGCTCCCCATGAGCGACTATGGCAATGTCGACAAGATGGGCTATCACGTCCTCGGTGCGCTCCAGATGCCCATCTCGGCGAGCCCCGTGCACCTCCGCGTCGACGTCATGTACTCGCAGACCTCGCACGATGTCGGGAGCGGCAACACGACGCTCTTCGGCGGCACGGTCGACGCGCTCTACCACCTGGGTGACCGGGCCGCGTCTGCGCGCCCTTACATCCTCGGCGGGCTCGGCCTCTACAATGTGGACGGCCTCGGCCCCTCACAATCGAAGCTGGCGTTCGGTTTCGGGGGCGGCTTCCTGTTCGGCCTCAGCGGCCTGAACGCATTTGTCGAAGCTCGCTACATGAGCGTCCAGACGAGCGGGTCCTCGCTGACATTCGTGCCGATCACGGTCGGCTTGATGTTCAAGTAACGAGCAGACCGTAGCAGCCAACCCTGGGGCGCCTCGCAACACGGGGTGGCCCCGGGGTTTTCTGCGCGTGCCAGCAGCGCTCGACAGCACCCGGCTTGCCATCTATCTTGTTGTCACACCGAAGGTTCCG
>JBGPOM010000158.1:0-5283 GCA_041488075.1 Gemmatimonadota bacterium | reverse complement strand
CAAGTTCGACGAGACCAAGGGCATCAAGTTCATCTCCTACGCCGTGTGGTGGATCCGCCAGGCGATCCTCCAGGCGCTGGCCGAGCAGTCGCGCATCGTGCGCGTGCCGCTGAACCGCGCCGGCACGCTGCACCGCATCGGCAAGCGCTCGGCCTCGCTGCTCCAGGAGCTGGGCCGCGAGCCGACGGTCGAGGAGATCGCCGAGGGGATGGACATCTCGCAGGAAGAGGTCGCCAAGACGCTGTCCATCTCCCAGGCGCATCTGTCCCTCGACGCGCCGCTCACCCCGGGCGAAGACAACAAGCTGCTCGACTACCTGCCCGACACCACCAATCCCGGCCCGGACGACGAGATCTTCGAGCACGCCCTCACCGAGTCCATCGAATCGGTGCTGTCGACGCTCAAGGACCGCGAAGCGAAGATCCTGCGGCTCTACTTCGGCCTCGAAGGCCAGGAGCCGATGACGCTCGAGGAGATCGGCTCGCTGCTCGGGATCACTCGCGAACGGGTGCGCCAGCTGAAGGAAAAGGCGCTCGCCCGGCTGCGCCACGTGTCGCGGGCCCGGGCCCTGGAAAGCTTCCTGTCGTAGGGCCTGGGCGGGTAGATTTACCGCCCTATGGCCACTCTCGCGTCGTTCGACATCTCCACCGGCGCCGACCTGCAGGAGGTCGATAACGCCGTCAATCAGGCCGCCAAAGAGGTGGCCCAGCGCTACGACTTCAAGGGCTCCAAGGCGTCCATCGCCTTCGACCGGCCCAACGTCACCCTCACCCTGGTCGCCGACGACGACTTCAAGATGAAGGCGTTGTTCGACGTCTTACAGTCGAAGCTCATCAAGCGGGGTGTCCCGGTGAAGAACCTCGAGCTCGGGCCCGTCACGCCCGCAGCCAACGACACCGTGCGCCGTGAGATCAAGCTGACGCAAGGCATCCCGCAGGAGAAAGCGAAGGCCATCGTCAAGGCGCTCAAGGACAAGAAGTTCAAGAAGGCTCAAGGCTCAATTCAGGGCGAGGAGATTCGCGTTTCGGCGCCGTCCAAGGACGAGCTGCAGGAGGTGATCGCCTTCCTGCGCGGCCAGGATTGGGGCATCGAGCTGAAGTTCGGGAATTACCGCGGATGAAGCTGGGCGTCATTTCCCTCGGCTGCGACAAGGCCACGGTGGACTCGGAACGGCTCGTGGGCGAGCTGGTGGGCCACGGGGCCGTCGTCACGCCCGACCTTCCCGGCGCGGACGTCATCCTCGTCAACACGTGCGGTTTCATCGACGCCGCCAAACAAGAATCGATCGACGCGATGCTGGGCGCCGCCAAACTGAAAGCGGATGGGACGGTCAAGGCGGTCGTGGCGGTCGGATGCCTCGTGCAGCGCTATAAGAAGGAATTGCAGGAGGAGATCCCCGAGGTGGACTTGTTCTTGGGCTTCTCCGATCTGCACCACCTCGTGCCCGAGCTGGCGCGCCGCGGCTTGATCGAAGATCCGGTGGCGGCGCACCCGGGCGTCCGGGAATTCCTGGGTGACCAGCCGCACGTGCGCTACCTCAAGATCTCCGAGGGGTGCGACCACACCTGCGCCTTCTGCGCCATCCCGCTGATGCGCGGCAAGCATCGCTCCGAGCCGCTCGAGCGCCTGGTGCGCGAGGCCCAGGCCCTCGAGGCGCAGGGCGCGAAAGAGATCAACCTCGTGGCGCAGGACCTGGGCCATTGGGGGCGGGACCTCGGGCGGGACGGCCCCAAGCTCCCGGAGCTGCTCGACGCCCTGCTCGCCGGGACGACGGTGCCGTGGTACCGGCTGCTGTACGTGTACTCGGCGGGGATCACGGAGCGGCTTGTGGAGCTGGTCGCGCGCGAACCGCGCATCGTCCCCTACATCGACATGCCGATCCAGCACGCGACCGATCGGATGCTCGAGCGCATGCGCCGCCCCGAGCGGGTCCGCACCCTGCGCGACAAGCTCGGGTGGCTGCGGGGCGCGATCCCCGACCTCGCGATCCGCACGACGTGCCTCGTCGGCTTCCCCGGCGAGACCGACGACGAGTTCCGCGCGCTGCTCGCCTTCCTCGAGGAAGCGCAGTTCGACCGGCTGGGCGCGTTCGCCTACTCGCCGCAGGAGGGAACCCGCGCCGTCCAATACCCCGACGACGTCCCGGACGCCGTGAAGCGCGACCGCCTCGAGGAGCTGCTCGAGGTCCAGCGCGCCATCTCCGGGGAGCAGCTGGCCCGCTTCGTGGAGCGCGAGGTGGACGTACTGGTCGATCGGGTCAGCGACCCGGACGAGCAGGGCGCGACGCACGTCGGACGCGTGCAGTGGCAGGCCGACGACGTGGACGGCGTCACTTACCTCGCGCAGGGCGGGTCGGCGGAGGCCGGGAGCTTCGTGCGCGCCCGCGTCACCGAGTGCGAGGACTACGATTTCCGGGCAGTCGCGCTGACGTGAGTCGCTCGGCCGAGCTGTTCGACCGGGCGAAAGGGATCCTTCCCGGCGGGGTGAATTCCCCGGTACGGGCGTTCCGGGCGGTCGGCGGAACGCCCTTTTTCGTGGCCAGTGCAGCGGGCTGCCGGCTCACCGATGTCGACGGCCGGGCCTACGTGGACTACGTCTGCTCGTGGGGCCCCCTCATTCTCGGCCACGCCCATCCCGCCGTGCTCGACGCGGTGCGCCGGGCGGCGGAACGGGGTTGGACCTATGGTGCTCCGTGCGAGGTGGAGATCGAGCTCGCCGAAGCAGTCCGCCGCCGGATGCCGTCGCTCGAGCGGATGCGCTTCGTGAACAGCGGCACCGAGGCGACGATGGCGGCGGTGCGGCTCGCCCGCGCGGCCACGGGGCGCGAGCTGATCGTCAAGTTCGACGGCTGCTATCACGGCCACGCCGATGGCTTCCTCGTGAAAGCGGGTTCGGGGGTCGCGACCCTCGGCCTCCCCGACAGCCCGGGGGTCCCTGCGGGGCTGGCGGCGCTCACCCTGACGGCGCCCTTTAACGACGTGGCGGCGACCGAGGCGCTGTTCCGGCGTCACGGCGACGCCATCGCCGCCGTCATTGTCGAGCCGTACATGGGGAACGTCGGGTTCATCCCGCCCGAGCCGGCATTCCACCCGGCGCTGCGGGCGCTGTGTGACCGGCACGGCGCCATCCTGATCTTCGACGAGGTGATGACCGGGTTCCGCGTGGCGGCGGGGGGCGCGCAGGAGCGGCTCGGCGTCCGCCCCGACCTCACCACGCTGGGCAAGATCATCGGGGGCGGGTTCCCCGTGGGCGCCTACGGCGGCCGCGCGGACCTGATGCGCCGCATCGCCCCTGAGGGGCCGGTCTACCAGGCGGGAACGCTATCCGGGAATCCGGTGGCGATGGCGGCCGGGCTCGCGACCCTCGAGGAGACGGCGCGCCCCGGGTTCTACGAGACGCTGGAGCGGCGCACCGCCCGTCTGATCGCGGGGCTCGGGGGCGCCGCGCGCCGCCGCAAGATTCCCGTGACGCTGGGGCACGCCGGCTCCATGTGGGGCATCTATTTCGCGCCGGGTCCCGTCCGCAATTACGCCGACGCGAAGGGCGCGGACACCGCCCTGTTCGCCCGGTGGCACCGGGCGGCGCTCGCCCGCGGCGTGTTTCTGCCGCCCTCGGCCTTCGAGGCGGCTTTCGTCTCCAGCGCCCATACCGATGCGGACATCGAGCTCACCATCACGCAGCTGGATGCGGCGCTGGACGACGCGAGCGCTCGCTAGCGCCGCCGTCGTGGTGGCCGCGGGATGTCCGCGGCCACGGGCCGTGCTTGCCCCGGCGGGAGAACCCGAGCTGCGCGTCGGGCTCGCGGTCGGCGCGGCGAGTGTCGTGCTCGGCGGCGACGGAGAGCTGTTCGTCACCGACGACGGTGACGGACAGCCGGTGGGGTCGATCCCGGCGGGCGCGCGGTGGACGGCTGTCCCCGACTCTGCCAGCGGGGGCGGGGCGGGCGGGGGGGGCGGGGGGGGCGCGAAGCTGCGCCTGGTGAGGCCCGACGGGACGGGTACCGAGCCGCACCGCGGGATCGCCGTCGTGAACGTCACGGAGAACCGGTTCGCGATGGCGAACGGCCGCCGCTACCGCGGCCGGATCCATGTGATGGCCGAGCGGGGCGGCCTGACGCTCGTGAACCGGCTCGGTGTCGAGAGCTACGTCGCCGGGGTCGTGGGGCCGGAGATCGGGGCCCGCCGCCCCAACGAAGACGCGGCGGTGCTGGCCCAGGCGGTCGTGTCGCGCAGCTTCGCCGTGCGAAACCGCGGGCGGTGGGAGTCGCTTGGCTTCGACGCCTACGCCGACGTGCGCGACCAGGTGTATAACGGCGTCGCCGCCGAGACGCCGCAGGTGTGGGCCGCGGTGCGGCGTACGGTGGGGCAGGTGCTGCGTTATCGCGGCGAGATCATCGACGCCTACTTCCACTCGACCTGTGGGTACAGCACGGCGGGCGTGGAGGAGGTGTTCGCCACGGCCCGGGCGCGGCCCTACCTCCGGTCGGTGTCCGATGCGAGCGGGGGAGGGCACTACTACTGCGACATCTCGCCGCGCTTCCGCTGGCGGGAAGAGTGGGATCGTCAGAAGCTGCGCGCTATATTCACCCGGACGCTGCCCGCGCTGATGCCGCTCGGCGGCGATGGCCTGCAGCGCATCACCGACGTCCAAGTGAGCCGGACGACGCGCTCGGGACGCGTGGCCGAGCTGCGGATCGTGTTCGAGCGGGGCGATGTGCGTGTCTCCGCCACCGACGTGCGAGCGGTGCTGCGGCCCGAGGCCGATCGCCCGCTCGCCAGCACCGCGTTCCAGCTGACGGTGACCAAGGACGGCGGAGAGGTCAGCCGGCTCGTGGCCGCCGGCGCGGGGTCGGGGCACGGGGTGGGGATGTGTCAGTGGGGAGCGGTGGGCCGCGCCCGCGCCGGCCAGGACTACCGCCGGATTCTGTCGACCTATTTTCCGGGGACGACGCTTGAACGGATTTACTAGGGCGAAAGGCTTGGTCGTGCTGCTCTTGACCGCCGTTCCGTCACTCCGCCTGTCCGCCCAGGGCGTTCTTAACCAGTTCTCCTACGACAATCTCCGCCTCTCGGGGATTCAGGTGGATCTCGGCCCCCTCGGCGCGAGCGAGCTGAAAGGAACGATCGTGGGCGGCGTGCGGCTCGACTACGGCTTCATCGCCCCCCGCGTCCGTGTGCTCGTCGGCCTGTCGTACTTCCGGTCCGAGTTCGACAACGACGCGCGCACGCGATTCGAGAATCGCATCCGCGCGCTCGTGAACGATCCGGACTCCAACTTCACCGT
>JBGPOM010000157.1:0-5293 GCA_041488075.1 Gemmatimonadota bacterium | reverse complement strand
CGAACCCCGGGGCGAGCTGGCCCCGCTCCCCGGCGAGCCCCAGCGCCGCGGCCGCGTTCACGGTGACCGCCGTCAACGCCTCGGCGTGACGCAGCCCCAGCTGCGACACGCCCAGCGCCATCACCAGCGGCAGACTGACCGTCGGCGACGTGCCAGGGTTGAAATCGGTCGCCAAGGCGACCGCCGCCCCCGCCTCGATGAGGCGGCGCGCCGGCGCCTGAGCCCTCTTGCCGAGGAACACCATGGTGGCGGGCAGCAGCACCGCGACCGTGCCGCTCGCCGCGAGCGCCCGCACGCCGGCGTCCGACACGGCGGCGAGGTGGTCTGCGGAGAGCGCACCCAGCTCGACGGCCAGCTCCGCCCCCCCCGACCCCTCGAGCTCATCGGCGTGGAGCTTCAGCGCGAGCCCGTGACGCTTCGCGGCGGTGAGAATGGCTCGGGCTTCCGGCGGACTGAAGACCCCAGGCTCGCAAAACACGTCACAGCAGCGCGCCAGCCCGCCCTGTGCGACGGCGGGGATCATCTCCTCGCACACGAGACGCACATATGCCGCGCGGTCGCCGCGGTGCTCGGGGGGCACTTCGTGCGCGCCGAGAAAGGTCGGGACGAGCGTCGCCTGCTGCTCGGCCGCGAGCCGCCGGATCACCCGCAACTGCTTTAGCTCGGCCTCCAGCTCGAGCCCGTAGCCTGACTTCACTTCGATGGTGGTGGTGCCGTGCGCGAGCAGCGTGGCGAGGCGCGTCCGGGTGAGGGCCTCGAGCTCCGCCTCGGGACGCGCGCGCACGTCCCGCACCGACTCGAGGATGCCGCCGCCTGCCGCGGCGATCGCCCGGTAGTCCTCCCCCAGCGCGCGCCGCTGGTGGTCGTCCAGGCGCGCGGCGCCGAACACGCCGTGCGTGTGGCAGTCGATGAACCCGGGGAGGATGACGCCGGAGACTTGGGTCACCCGGTCGGCGCGGGGGGGGGGCGCGTCGGCGCGCGCGCCCACCCACGCGATGCGCGCGCCGTCGATCAGCACGGCCGCATCGCGCAAGACCTCGACCTCGGCCATCTCCCGGCCACGGCGGGCGCGCGCAGGGCCGCGGCAGGTCACCACCTGGCGCGCACCGGTGATGAGCGTCCTCAGTCGAGCGCCCCCCCCTTCCCCTCAAGCATCGGGAGCCGGATGCCGTGGCGCCGGGCCGCGTCGAGCGCCTCGGGATACCCGGCGTCGGCGTGACGCGCGACGCCGTTTACATGATCGTTCGTAAGCACCCGCTCGAGACGCCGCGCCGCGGCGTCCGTCCCGTCGGCGACGATCACCTGCCCCGCGTGGAGTGAGTTGCCGATCCCCACCCCGCCGCCGTGGTGGAACGACACCCACGATGCACCCGAGGCGGTGTTGAGGAGCGCGTTGAGGATCGCCCAATCGGCGATCGCATCCGAGCCGTCGCGCATTCCCTCGGTTTCGCGGAATGGCGACGCGACCGATCCCGTGTCGAGGTGGTCGCGCCCGATCACGATCGGCGCCGACACCCCGCCGCGCTTCACCAGGTCGTTCAACGCGACGCCGAAGCGCGCCCGCTCGCCCTGCCCCAACCAGCAGATGCGCGCGGGGAGCCCCTGGAAGGCCACGCGCTCCTGGGCCAGGGTGATCCAGCGCTTGAGGTGCGCATTCTCGGGGAACAGCTCGAGCACCAGCCGGTCGGTCCGGTGCAGGTCCGCGGGATCACCCGAGAGCGCCACCCAGCGGAACGGCCCCTTCCCCTCGCAGAACAGCGGCCGGATGTACTCGGGGACGAACCCGGGAATGGCGAACGCATCGGCGACGCCGGCGTCGCGCGCCTCGGTGCGGATGTTGTTGCCGTAGTCGAAGGCCACGGCGCCGCGCCGCTGCAGCTCGAGCATCGCACGCACGTGCGCCGCGATGCTCTCACGCGCCCGCCGCTGGTACTCCGCCGGCGCGCGCTGCCGCAGTTCGCCGGCCTCGCCAGGCGAGATGCCCGCCGGGATGTAGCCGTTCAGCGTGTCGTGCGCCGACGTCTGATCGGTGACCACGTCGGGGACAAAACCGCGCTGCACGAGCCCGGGAAGAACCTCGGCGCAGTTGCCCACCAGCCCGACCGACAGTGCCGTGCCGCGGCGCTTCGCCTCCTCGCACCAGCCGAGCGCCTCGTCCACCGACGCCGTGGACCGGTCGAGATAGCGCGTGTCGAGACGGCGCTGCACGCGGGTGGGGTCCACCTCCACGGTGAGACAGACGCCCTCGTTCATCGTCGCGGCGAGGGGCTGCGCGCCCCCCATCCCGCCCAGCCCGCCCGTCAAGACGATCCGGCCTTTCAGCGAGCCGCCGAAATGCCGCCGCCCCACCGCGCCGAAGGTCTCGTAGGTGCCCTGCAGGATGCCCTGCGTGCCGATGTAGATCCACGACCCGGCGGTCATCTGGCCGAACATGATCAGCCCACGGCGCTCCAGGTCGCGGAACACCTCCCAGGTGGCGTAGCGGCCCACCAGATTCGCATTGGCGATGAGCACGCGCGGCGCATCGGCGTGCGTCGTGAACACGCCCACCGGCTTCCCCGACTGGACGAGCAACGTCTCGGCGTCGCCCAGCGTGCGCAGCGTGCGGCAGATCGCGTCGAACGCCGGCCAGTCCCGCGCCGCTTTCCCCGTCCCCCCATACACCACCAGGTCCTGCGGCCGCTCGGCGACGTCCGGGTCCAGGTTGTTCATCAGCATCCGCAGCGCGGCCTCCTGGATCCAGCCCTTGCAGGACTTGGTCGGGCCGCGTGCCGCCCGGACCACGCGCGCCCCGCTCACGGCGCGACGCCCTCCGGCTCGAACCGGCCTGCCCGAATCCCCGCCGCGAGGCGCTCGATGTCGGCGGTGAGCGAGCGATCACCCGTGAGCGCAGCAGCCTCGCGCCGCACCGCCGCGTGCAGCCGCACGACGCCCCGCGCCGGCGTCAGGGGCAGCAGGTACTCGAGCCCCTGCGCCCCTGCGAGCAGCTCGATCGCCACGATGCGCTCCGCATTCGCCAGAATGCGCCCCGCCTTCCACGCCGCCGTCATCCCCATCGGGACCACGTCTTCCTGGTTCCCTTCGGTCGGCACCGACTGGATGCTCGCCGGCGTGGCCAGCACCCGGCAGTCGGCGACCAGCGCCGCGGCGGCGATCTGCGGCGTCATGAATCCCGACTCGAGGCCCGGGTCGCGCGCCAGGAAGGCGGGCAGGCCCGACGACAGATCGGGGTTCACGACGCGCTCGAGCCGCCGCTCGGCGAGGCCCGCGAGCGTCGTGAGCGCGATGGCGATCACGTCGAGGGCCAGCGCGATCGGCTGCCCGTGGAAGTTGCCCCCCGACAGCACGTCGCCGCCGAAGACGAGGGGGTTGTCGGTCGCGGCGTTCAGCTCGGTGGTCACCAGGCGCTCGGCGAACGCCAGCCCCTCGCCTACGGCGCCGAGCACCTGTGGCGTGCAGCGCAGCGAATAGGCGTCCTGCACGCGCGGGTCGTTCTCGCGGTGCGACTCGCGGATCGCGCTGCCCGTCAGGAGGGCGCGCAGCAGCGCCGCCGAGCGCTGCTGGAACGGGTGCGGCCGCGCATCGTGAATACGGGCGTCGAACGGATCGGGGGAGCCGCGCACCGCCTCGAGACTCATCGCGGCGGCCCCATGCGCCGCGCGCCACAGGATCCAGGCGTCGTGCACCAGCAGCGCCGCGAGGCCGGTCTGCGCCTGCGTGCCGTTCACGAAGGAGAGACCCTCCTTCGCCTCCAGCACGATCGGCCGCAGCCCCTGCGCGGCGAGACCGCGTCCGTCCTCGCCTTCGCCGATCATCGCGAGGGCCAGGTGCGCGAGAGGCGCGAGGTCGCCCGACGCCCCGACGCTTCCCTGCGAGGGGACGTGCGGGTGCACCCGCCGGTTCAACATCTCAACGAGCAGCTCCGGAAGCGCGGGCCGCACGCCGCTCGTCCCGCGCACCAGGACGTTGGCGCGCAACAGCATCATCGCCCGCACGGCATCGGCGGGGAGCGGATCGCCCACGCCGGACGCGTGGCTGCGGATGAGGTTGAGCTGCAGTTGGCGCGCTTGCTCGGGCGGGATGCGGACGTGCGCCAGCTTCCCGAACCCCGTGTTGACGCCGTAGACCGTCTGGCCGCCGCTGACCGCGGCTTCGACCGCCCGGCGCGACGCCGTGACCGCCTTCAAAGCGCCGGGATCGAGCGCCACCGGCGCGTACCCCCGCGCGACGGCGACGACGTCCGCGATGGAGAGGGAATGGCCATCGAGTGTAATGGACGCTGGCATGGCGCAGGGAAACTACCTGTCGAAACGCCCAGACGCACGTAGGGGCACGGCATTGCCGTGCCCCTACGTGCGTCTGGGCGACTTGGCGTCTTCCTGGTTACTGAGATCCTCGTATCTGAAAACCGGTCGACAGGGAGGTCGAGAGTCCGCCCCGCACGATCAACTCCGGGTTCCCCACATCCGTCTGGAAGCTCCAATCGAAGATCAGGTAGTCCCGCCCCACGTGGGTGACGCGCAGCGCCCCGTACCGCAGCGTCGTACCTTCCACGATCTCGAACACATAGGCGTAGCCGGGCACGGCCTGGATCATATTGCTCGAGTACCCGGCGGCCGGGGCGAAGTCGATGTCCGTCAGATCCGCCACCGGCAGCGAGTCGTAGAGCCGCATGCGCGTCCCCGCGAACGCGGGTTGGAGCCAGAGGGTGGAGTCGATCGGGTCGCGGTAGACCCAGAAATCGATGTCGCTGCGAATCCCGTCCACGACGAGCCCCAGCTCGGAGGTCTGGGCGCGGCCGTCGGCGTTCAGATCCTGCCAGAAGCGGAAGCCGGACTGGGCCCGGTTCTCGTCGTAGGCGAACGCGAGCGTGTTGCGCGCGTCGGGCCGCGGCGTGTCCTGGCGCAGCGGCGACCAGAGGCTCTCGTAGCCCTCGCGGCTCACCGCCGAAACGCCGAAGCAGCGCGGCGCTCCGTTGGACAGGGCGCTGGAGAGGAACTCGGGTGCGACCGTCGTGCCCTCGAGCAGCCAGCTCGTGCCGCACAGGCCGAGATCCAGGTCGTAGGACGTGCTGTAGATGCGGTACCACTTGAAGCGCGTCGGGTTCGTCTCGAAGGCATTGTCGGCCCACTCGAGGTGGATCGCGCCGTTGAGCGAGATCGAGAACAGGCTCGACGGACGGTCGAGCTGCAGCCGCTCGTCCACCGTGATCACGTTGCTCGCGTCGCTCTCGTCGCCGTTGTCGTTCACGGCCGTCACGAAATACTCCAGGTGGGGCACGCCGTTGTCGTGG
>JBGPOM010000156.1:0-5319 GCA_041488075.1 Gemmatimonadota bacterium | reverse complement strand
GCTCTCGGTGCACAGCGTCGTGTCGTGGGATTTCGCGATGGCGATTGTGCCCGGCTGGCACGCCACGATCTTCGCCCCCTACTTCGTGGCGGGCGCGATCTACTCCGGCTGCGCGATGGTGATCACGCTGCTCGTGCCGATCCGCAAGCTCTTCCAGCTGGAGGAGCTGATCAGCGTCAAGCACTTCGAGAACCTGTCCAAGCTCTGCCTGCTCACCGGCTCCATCGTGGGCTATGCCTACGTCTGCGAGTACTTCATCGCCTGGTTCGGCGGCCACCCCCACGAGCGGGCCGCCTTCTGGTACCGGGCGTTCGGGCCCTACTGGTGGGCCAGTTGGACGATGATCATCTGCAACGCCTTCCTGCCCCTCCTGCTCTGGTTCAAGAAGATCCGCACGAACCTCACCGCGCTGTTCGTGATCTCGATCTTCGTCAACATCGGGATGTGGTTCGAGCGCTACGTGATCATCGTCGTGTCGCTCGCCGGGGAGCCGTACGCGCCCTGGGCGAACGCCGTCTACAATCCGACTTGGGCCGATTGGGGCATCATGGCCGGGAGCTTCGGCTGGTTTTTCATGTGGTTCTTGCTCTTCGTGAAGAATTTCCCGGCGGTGTCGATCGCCGAGGTGAAGGAAGTGCTGCCCCCGCCGCGGCGGGCGCGAGGGGGGGGGGTGCACGCATGAGCACCCAGCTCCCGCACATCCCGCTGCCGCAGCCGCTGCACGACATCTTCCGGCCGCCGCCGACCCCCGGCGTCCTCGGCGTGTTCGCCCACCTCGATGCGACCCTCGAGGCGATCAAGAAGCTACGGGCCGGAGGGCACACCGACTTCACCGTCTACTCACCGATCCCGCGGCACGAGATCGAAGACGCGCTCGGCCAGGCGGTGAGTCCGGTGCGGATGTTCACGCTGATCGGTGGCATCGCCGGATGCGCGTTTGGCGCCTGGCTGACGCTGTGGATGTCGTACGACTGGCCCGTCGTGGTCGGGGGCAAGCCCATCGGAGCGATCCCCCCCTACGTCGTGATCATGTTCGAGATGACGATCCTGTTCGGCGCGCTGTCCACGATCCTCGGCATTCTCTTCAACGCCGCGTTCGCTGCGCGGCGCCTTGGTACCATCCAGTGGGACCCGCGCTTCACGAACGACAAGTTCGGCATCTTCGTGCCCGCGGGCCCGGGCGCGGCCGCGGCGGCGGAAGCCCTGCTCAAGGGTGCCGGGGCCGAGGAGGTGCGCCGTGGTTAGACGCGCCTGGATACTCGCCGGCCTCGTGCTCTTGGGCGGCTGCAACCCCGACACCGTCGTGCACAAGGTGGGGTGGTTCTCCACGATGCGGCACCAGCGGAGCATCAAGCCCTACGCCCGGCCGATCCCCCCGGTGGACGGCACCGTACCCGTAACTGGGGGCGAGCTGCCGGTAACGCGCGAGAATGCCGACCGTCTGGCGAACCCGCGCACCCGCACCGCCGAGTCGTTGAACCGTGGCGAGTGGGTGTACCAGACGTACTGCCTCGTCTGTCACGGGGAGCGCGGCCGGGGCGACGGTCCCCTGTCGCTCCAGGGGGGTGGCCCGTTCCCCGCGGTGCGCTCGCTGGTGACCGACAGCGTGAGTCGCAAGAGCGACGGGTACCTGTACGGAACCCTCGTGGACGCGCAGCGCATGGGTCGCGGCCTGATGCCCCGGTACGGTGACAAAATTCGCGGCACCGACCGCTGGGATGTCGTCAACTACGTGCGCAGCCTGCAGGTGCTCGAGCGCGCCGGGGCCAAGCCATGAGCGCCGCCGTGGTGAGCCGTGCCGACCTCGCGCAGCACGCGCGCCAGGCGCCCGCGCGGCGCGCCGCCCTGATCGGCGCCGCGCTCGTGGGGGTAGGGGCGGTGGTGCTTGTCTCGGGGCTGCTCAGCGGTCACGCCGATCGCACCTGGTGGGCCTACCACGCGAACTTCGTTTTCTGGGCGGGACTGGCGCAGGGCATGGTCGTGTTCGCCGCGACGCAGAAGCTCGCGAAGGGCCACTGGTCCGGGGTGCTGATCCGGCTCGCCGAGGCGGGGGCCGCTTTCACGGTCGTGTCGGTCGTGCTTTTCGTGGGCTTGTTCATCGGCCGCGATCACATCTTCTCGTGGCTGCATGAGCCCCGCTCCGACATCGGCGGCTGGCTCACGACTCGGTGGTTCTTCCCACGCAACGGCGCCGTCCTGATCGCGCTGGCGTGGTTGTCGTGGCGCTTCGTGGGGCGCGACCTCGCCCCCGACGTACGCGAGCTCGCCACCGGGCAGGCCGCCGAGCGCAAGGAGGACGCCGATCGCATCACGCGCGATGCGGCGATCCTCGTGCTCGCGTACGCGTTCGGATACAGTCTCCTCGGGTACGACCTGGTCATGTCGCTCGCCCACAAATGGGTGAGCAACCTGTACGGCGCGTTTTACTTCATGGGGAGCTTCCTGGCCGGGCTGATGACGCTCGCCGTGTTCGGGGTCGTGCTGCGCCGGGCGATGGGCTTGGGTGACGTCTTTTCATGGAGGCAACAGCACGATCTCGCGAAGTTGTGCTTCGGGTTCACGGTGTTCTGGGCCTACCTCATGTGGTCGCAATTCCTCGTCATCTGGTACGGCAACCTTCCCGACGAGACCTACTTCATCTTCTATCGCCTGTATGGGGCTTGGCGGCCCGTGGGCATCGCGGTATTCTGCTTGGTGTTCCTGATTCCCTTCATCGGACTGCTCGGCGTGAGACCGAAGAAGTATCCGCCCACCCTCGTCGGGTTCGCGGCGGTCAGCCTCGTGGGGATCTGGTTGGAGCGCTACCTCGAGGTGGTCCCGTCGGTCAATCACGGGGCAGGGCCGGCCATCGGCTTTCCCGAGATCGGGACGACGCTGTTCTTCGGCGGGCTCTTCCTCTTGGCGTGGGCCTGGTTCGCGGGCCGGTATCCGATGATCTCGCCGCGCCTGGCGGCCGACGCCTTGGAACGGGAGCAGCATTGAAGCTGATGCTGCTGGCCGGGTTGGCGCTCGGCGTCCTGGCCGCCTGCGACAAGGCGGGGACCGGGAACACGTGCGCGAGTACGGGGGCGATCACGATCGATGCGAGGGACAATCAAACGTACGAGCCCCCGAGCGTCACGATCACGCCCACGCAGAAGGTCTGTTGGGAGAATTTGGGTACGCTGACGCACACGATCACAGCCGACCTCGTTGCCGACTCCGTCGACATCACACTGCCCCCCAACTTCACCTTCACGAAGCCCTTCAGCGTCCAGGGGCAGGACTTCCATTACCACTGCCGCTTCCACCCCGGGATGGTCGGGCTCATCCAGGTGCGCTAGGTCGGCGATTCCGGAATCGATGCGAGGAGGGCCGCGCCAATCCGGCTGCGGCCCTTTTGTTGTATGACGGGGTAAATATCGCGTCCCCATCCTATCATCACCACGCGGGAGGCTGTATGTACCTGAAGCGTCTGGCGGTCGTCCTGGGCGCCGTGGCCGTGGCGTCCTGCAGCAGCAACCCGTCGGGTCCAAGCGGCGGCCACACCACGGCGCTCACCGTCAACAACAACTTCTTCGACCCCACTCCCGACACCGTGGCCGCCGGCCAGGTGACGTTCACGTGGACGTCAGGTGGGGTGAGTCACAACGTGACGTGGGACACGGGGCCCGGTACGCTGCCGGCGAGTTCGTCGACGATGACGTCGGGGACGTATCAGCCGACCCTCGTGGTGGGCACCTACCACTACCATTGCACCATACATGGGGCGGGGATGAGCGGTACGATCGTCGTGCAGTAGTTAGCTTGAGGGCATGACCGACGCCCGCCAAGTGAACCTGTGGCGCGCCGCCGCCGAGCTCGCCCGCGCGGGGACGCCCGGGGCGATCGCGACAGTGGCGCGCGTGCGGGGGTCCACGCCCGTCCCATCGGGCACCAAGATGCTCGTCGGGGGGGAAGGCCGCCTGATCGGCACGGTGGGCGGCGGCTGCGTGGAGGCGGACGTCATCGGAGCCGCGCTCGACGCGCAGGCGCGGCAGCGGCCGGCGCTCGTGACCCATCACTTGAACGCCGACCTCGCGGGCGATCTGGGCCTGTCCTGCGGGGGCACGGTGGACATCTTCGTAGAGCCGCTCCTCGCCGACGATGCGTACGTCCGGGTGCTCGAGGCGGCGGCCGACGCGGAGTCGGGGCTCGTGCGCACCGGCATTGTCTGGGACGCGGGACCCGTGAAGAGTTTCGAGCCCCTGCCGGCGGGCGCCGCGCGCGGGGAACCTGCGACACTCACGCGCGACGGGCGCTTCGTCGTGGAGCGGCTCACCCAACCGCCGCGGGTGTTCGTGTTCGGGGCGGGGCACGTCGGCGGCGCGATCGCCCGGGCGGCATCCGCCGCGGGGTTCCGCGTCGTCGTGATCGACGACCGGGCCGAATACGCCGATCCGGCCCGCTTCGAGCCCGGGGTTGCCGTGCTCGTGGCGGACGTCGAAGCGGCGCTCGCGCGCTACCCGCTTACCGCAGGCGACGCCGCGGTGATCGCCACGCGCGGCCATCGCAACGACGCGCTGATTCTCGAACGCATCGCGACGTCGCCCGCGGGATACGTGGGCCTGCTCGGCAGTCGCCGCAAGAAGGCGGTGGTCACGAAGGGGCTGACGGCCGCGGGGGTCGCCGCGGGGGCGCTGAAGCGGGTGCACGTGCCGGTGGGACTCGCGATCGGCGCCGTCACGCCCGAGGAGATTGCCGTCAGCGTCGTAGCGGAGCTGATCGCCTGGCGCAGAGCCGGCGATTAGGGAATCGGCTTCACCTGCTCGAGCAGCCGGTTGAGCGAGTCGGCTGAGAGCGGGCCCGCGATTTCCACGCGCAGCCCCCCGACGAACCGCGCCAACCGCTCCGTCCCCGCCTCCCGGCGTCGCGCGAATGACGGCGCGGCCGACGCCGGCGCCGCCGACCGCTCGAGCCGCCGCGTGACCACGTCTTCCTCCACCCGCTGCTGAAACACCTGAATCACCGTCGCCGAGTCGAGCGCCTGCTCCACCAACACCACGTCGCCGGTCGGGCTGCGGCGGATGTTGCGTACAGCCAGCCCGGGGACTCCGACGGGATCGGCGCCGAGGAGCTCCCGTGCCGGGCCTGGACGAATGATCGGCCACTCGGTGGCGACGAGCCGCCCGCGCACTTCGGCTAGGTCGGCCGAAGGCCGGGCCGTCACGATGGCGGCGCTCGGGACGGGCAGCGGGGTCGCGGCGCGCAGCCGCGGCTCCGGCGCCGCAACGACGCCCGCCGTCGGTGCTATGGCGTTGGCGCGGTCGGCCGGCTGATCCTGCCGCGCCGCGACCTGAT
>JBGPOM010000155.1:0-5319 GCA_041488075.1 Gemmatimonadota bacterium | reverse complement strand
TGGGCCGCGGGGGCAATGCGACCCTGTTCGGCGCCTTGGACCCCAAGGGCGAGAAGGTCGCCATCAAGGTCCTCCACCCCGAGCTCACGGTTTCCGTTGCCGCCGACCGCTTTCTACGGTAGATCCGGTACGCTTCGCAGCTGCACCACGCGCACATCGCGCCGCTCCTCGACTCGGGCGAGACGGACTATCTGCTCTGGTTCGTGATGCCCTTCGTGGCCGGCGATACGCTGCGCCAGGTGTTGCGCAGCGAGCGGAAGCTGCCGATCGACCGCGCCGTGCGGATCGCGTCCGACATCCTCGAAGCCCTGGAGCACGCGCACGAACACGGGTTCGCCCACCGCGACATCAAGCCCGATAACATCGTGTGCGCACCATCGGGCGCCATGCTGGTGGACTTCGGGATCGCACGCGCGATCGCCACCTCCGGCGAGGATCGCGTCACGCGCAGCGGCTTCGTGGTGGGCACCGAGGAGTACATGAGCCCGGAGCAGGCGGGCGGCTCCCCGGACATCGACGGCCGGACCGACATCTACTCGCTGGGCGTCGTCCTGTTCGAGGCCCTCGCCGGCCGCCCGCCGTTCTCCGCCGCCAGCGCGGCCGCCGTGCTCGACATGCAGCAGCACCACACGCCGCCGGACCTGCGCGGCCTGCGGCGCGACGTGCCGAAACCGCTGGGTGAGGTCGTAATGAAGGCCCTGGCCAAGGAGCGCGAAGCGCGGTGGCAAACCGCGGCGGAGATGCGGCAGGCTCTGCTGCCGTACCCGCTGGTGCCGTAGTTTTCGCCGTACCCCCCCTCCGGAGCGTAGCGCGGTGCGTTGTCTGACAGGTCTCCTGCTCTTGTCCACGCTTGGCGGCCAGGTCGCCGCCGCCCAAGGGGCAGCGCGGGCCCGCCCTCGCGCCCGCGACCTCGGCATCCCATTCGACGGCACGCCCGGCCCGCTCAACGCCATCACCGACGTCGCCGGCGTCGAAGTCGGCCATGCGACGATCATCGCGGGGCAGGGAGAGCTGGTCGTGGGGCGGGGACCCGTGCGCACCGGGGTCACCGCGGTGTTCCCACGCGGCAAAACGAACGGCGATCCCGTCTTCGGCGGGTGGTTCACGTTGAACGGCAACGGCGAGATGACCGGCACGACGTGGCTCGAAGAGTCCGGGCTTCTCGCCGGGCCCGTGATGATCACGAACACCCACAGCGTCGGCGTCGTGCGCGACGCGGTGATCGAATGGCTCGTGAAAAAGGGGTTTCCGTTCGACTGGTCGCTGCCGGTCGTCGCCGAAACGTGGGACGGTGCCCTGAATGACATCAACGGCTTTCACGTCACGAAGGACCACGCATTTCTGGCGCTCGACAGCGCGCGCGGTGGGGCCGTGGCGGAGGGTAACGTCGGTGGTGGGACGGGAATGATCTGCAATCAGTTCAAGGGCGGCATCGGCACCGCTTCGCGGCGAACGGGAGACTACACGGTCGGCGTGCTGGTGCAATGTAACTACGGGAGGCGGAGCCGCCTTTCCATCGCTGGCGTCCCTGTGGGCCAAGAGATCCCCGATCTACTTCCCTGCTACGAATCCCCGCCGCCCGGCGGGCGCCGCTGCGTGAGCGGCGAGAACGGCTCGATCATCATCGTCATCGCCACCGACGCGCCGCTGTTGCCGCACCAGATCAAACGCATCGCCAAGCGCGCCGCGCTCGGGGTGGGGCGCCTCGGCGGGACCGGAGGGAACCCCTCGGGCGACATCTTTGTCGCCTTCTCGACCGCCAACCCGGGCGCCGCGAAGGCCGACGGCCCGCCCCCGCTGTTGATGCTGCCCAACGAGCGCATCGACCCGCTCTTCGAGGCCACGATCCAAGCGACCGAAGAGGCGATCGTCAACGCGATGGTCGCGGCGGAAACGATGACGGGCGCGAATGGCCTGCGCGTGTACGCGCTGCCGCACGAACGGCTGCGGGCGGCGCTACGGAAGTACAATCGTCTCATCGAGCCGCGGAGATGAAGCGTCTCTGCGTGGCCGCGCTGCTGCTCACCGCCTGCCAGCCGCAATCCCGGCGCCTGCTGCTGCTCGACCTCGCGCTCTCCGACCCCTTGGTGCTCGACGCCAGCGCCGCCCCCTGGCACGCCGCCGGCTACACAGTGGAGTACCGCCGCTTCTACCCGCACCTCACCCGCCAGGACCTGACCCACTATCGCGTCCTCCTGCTGCTCGGGGGGCGCGAGCCGGAGACGCCTTCCGACGCGCTGACGATCGGCGATGTCGCGATCCTCACCGAATGGGCGCGACGGGGTGGGGTGGTGGTGTTCGGGTACGCCGGCGACGGGGAGGGCTTCCTCGACCGGTGGATCATGAACCGCTGGCTCGCCGCCATGGGCGCCGGGCTGGTCATCGGCGACTACCCGCTCGAGGACACGGTGCCTCCGGCGGCGCGGGGAGGGGCGGCCGAACCGCAGCCCCGCGTGTTCCCGCTGCCCCATTCCGCGCTCGATAACGCAGGCTTCCAGTCGTTCCCCGCGGGCCGCAATCACGTACTCGTGGCGCGCCGCGAGAGCCAGGTGCTGGCGCGCAGCAGCCCGACCGCGTTCGTCCGCCTGCCCCGTGAAGGTCCCGCCCCACGGCCGCGGGCCGCGGTGGTTGCCGCGGCGCGCGTGGGTGAGGGCCTGATCGTCGTCTTGAGCCGCCATGCCCTGGCGGCAGCCGGGGCCGATCTGCGACCGAGCACGCTGCCCGCCGCGATGGCTGCGAGCGACGCGACCCGCAGCCTTGCGTTCCTCGACGCCCTGGCTCGATGGACCCGCCGCCCCGCCGAGTGGGCGAGCATCGCCCCCGCGGCAGGCGCGACTCCCCTCACCCTCGGGGGCGGGCCGCGCTCCATCCCGGTGCACCCACCGCCTCTCGCGCCGCCCCCCGGCACCGACGCAATCGTCCTGCCACGGCCGGCCCCCCCCCGGTCGCTGGTGCCGCGCACCGGCGTACCGGGCTGGGTCGCCCGCCAAGGGATACGCGGGCTATGGGCCCCCTGGCCCCAACACGCTCTCGATTCTCTCCTGGCCGTCGTCGACGTCGGCGCGCTCAACGTCCTCGCCACCGAAGTGCCGGCCCCCGCGCGGGCCGATTCCCTCGGCCTGCGCAACGCGTGGCGGCCCACCGCGACGCGGTTGCAGGCGACGAGCCTGCGTTGGTTTCCCGCGATCGCGCTCGCCGAGCTTCGCGCGGAAGGGGAGGGGAGCGGTGGGGAAGGCAGCCGCGAGCTAAACTTGCGCGGCGATGCGGCGGCCGTCTGGTGCGCTCTCGACTCGCTCTTCTGGCGCGGCGCGCTGCGCCCAGCGTATCGGGCGCTGGCGCAGCTCGCCGGGGGCCGCGGCGCCGGCGATCTCGTCGCCGGCGTCGCCCTCGACCTCGACGTGCCGGACGGCGGGTACGCTGCCGCTGCGTTTTGCGACGCCACCTACCACGAGGGACTGCGCGCCCTCGGTCATGACAGCGCGGAGACGGCGCGGCTCGCCGCCCTGCCGCCCGCCGCCCGGTACGACACCCTGCTCGAGCGTGGCTTGCTCGGTCGCTACGACGAAGCGCTGGAACGCCTCGTCGCCCAGCGCGCCGCCACACTGCGCGCGGAACTGCGGCGCCTGAACCCCGACCTGCAGTTTGTGTTCCGCTCCGCGCAAGCGCCGAGCGACTGGTTTTCCCTCGGCTTACTGCACGGGTTCTCCGCGGCGGACGCCCCTGTGTTTCTCTGGACTCGCGAGCGGCGGGTGCGGGAGCTGCTGGCCCACTATCGTGCGCGGGGCATCTTCGTCCTGTCGGCCGTGGGCTTGACGCCCGAGCGCCTCGCGCCGAACGACTGGGCCGGGCTGCGGCGCCTGGCGTTCGTCGAGCACGACGGCTTCTGGCTGCCCTGGGTCGAGACGGCGCGGCCGCTCGCCGCGGACAGCCTGGGGCGCTTGCTGCGCCGCTTGGCGCGTTGAGCCTTGCCCGGAGCCCTGGCGCGCCGGTAGCTTACGCGCTGGGAGAGTGGTGGGGTGCGATGGTCGCGGTGGGCCGGCAACATCGGCCTATCGAGGAAAGTCCGAGCTCCACAGGGTAGACCGCCAGGTAACGCCTGGGCGCCGCGAGGCGACGGACAGGGCCACAGAAAACAGACCGCCCTTGATCCAAAGGGTAAGGGTGAAACGGTGGGGTAAGAGCCCACCGCGCGCCTGGCAACAGGCGTGGCACGGCAACCCCCGGTCGGAGCAAGGCCAAGTAAGCAGCGAGACCCGGCCCGGGTCGCTCGAGCTGCGGGTAGGCCGCACGAGGTGGCTGGCGACAGCCATCCCAGAGAGATGACCATCTGCTCGCACCAGCGAGTAAACAGAACTCGGCTTATGGCCCCACCGCCTCCCTCCCCATGACGATCAAGCCCTACCCCGCCCACTGGGAGGCCGTGGCCGATCTGCGCGTCTTCCGGACCACCGCCGAAGAGTGGCAGAAGCTGCTGGGCTGGCGGGCCGACATGCGCAAGCGGGGCTGGAAACTGCTCCGTGTCTCGAGCGACGGCCCCGAGATGGTCGCGATCTTCGGACGCACGAAGACCGAACGTCCAACCCCCTGACCCCGAGGATCCCCGGACCGATGTATCTCCACCTGCCCTCCGCCGCGGCGACGATCTGCGCCGTGACCGCGTGCGCGACCGCCCCAGCGCCCGGGGTAGGGACCACCCCTGCTCCCGCCCCTACGCCAGCTCCCACCGTCACGGCACCCGTCACCCGGGCGTCGGACGTCGTCCGTCTGGGGCCGAGCGCGTTGCGGTACGTCGTGCACCAGCAGATCCACGTCGAGCAGCAATTCCAGGGACAGACGCAGACGATCGATCGGGGCATCCGACTATTCGTTGCCGCGACGATCGCCGGCCCCGCCGATAGCGCCGGCTACCCGGTCACGTTCACGATCGATTCCATCGTCCCGGACTCGGGGTCGGTGATCCCGCCCATGGTGAACATCGCCGCGGCCCGGGGCCTGACGTATGCCGGCCGCCTCACGCCAGCCGGCGAGTTCCGCCAGGTGGCGGCCTCGGACTCGACGCTCGCGCAGACCATCGCCCAGGTCGTCGGGGCGTTCCGGAACTTCTACCCCCGGCTGCCGCCCGGAGGCCTGACGTTGGGCGCCGAGTGGACCGACACGGTCTCGACGAATGACCGCGCAGGGATCGACGTCACGATGAAGGCCATCGGCCACTCCCGCGCCGCAGCGTGGGAGCAGCGCAACGGCGCCCGTTGCTTGCGCCTCGAAGTCAACTCCGCCTACTCGGTGGTCGGAGCGGGCGAACAGGGCGGCCAGCCGCTC
>JBGPOM010000154.1:0-5337 GCA_041488075.1 Gemmatimonadota bacterium | reverse complement strand
GTGTCGATGTAGGGGTGCGTAACGAGGACGGCGGGTCCGAAGAACAGCGTCAGCGCCGCGCCGCCCGACGCGGTGCCGTGACCGGCACCGGCTTCGCGCAGCGGATCGCGGCGCGCGAACGAGCTTGCCGCCAGCCCCGCGTGCACGTCCACCCGCGCCGCGGGGCCGCGCTCGTGCCGCGTCAGCTCGGCCGCGAGCCGCCTCACGACGCGCCACTCGGCCGCGCTGAGCCTCGAGCTGTCGACCGCCTCGAGGGCGCGCAGCAGGTCGCTCTCGCGGAAGGGACGCGTGAGGGGTGTGGGGTCCGCGAGGCGGCCGCGGGCGATCAGGTGCTCGACGTAGGGCATCGCCCAGTGGGACAGGGGGAGGTAAGGGGAGGCGACGTCCTGAGCGGCGACGGGAGTTGCGAAGAGAAGAAGGAAGAGCGCGGTGCGCATTGAGCGAGGAAATTTGGGTCAGACTGACCCGGGGCGACAGCCCGGGGTTATCTTCCCCGGCCCATGTCCCCCCTCGTCGTCCTCATCCTCGCCGTCCTGGCGACCACCTACGCCGGCCCCATCGTGCGGCTCGCCGCCGCGCCGGCGCTGGCGATCGCGTTTTGGCGCCTGACCCTCGTCCTTCCGGTGACAGGTGGACTGGCGGCGTGGGAAGGGCGTGGGGGGTGGGGCGTGGGAGGCGACCGTGACGCCCCACGCCCTACGCCCCACTCCCTGTGGCTGATGGTTCTCTCCGGCGTATTCCTGGCCCTCCACTTCTGGACCTGGATCGCCTCGCTCCGCTTCACCACAGTCGCGAGCTCGGTGGTGCTGGTCTCCCTCAAGCCTATCTTCGTGTGGGCGCTCGCCGCGCTGTGGCTGCACGAGCACCCCAGCCGGCGCGAAGCGTGGGGGATCGGGATCGCCGTCCTGGGCGCGACGCTGATCGGCATCGGCGACGCGCGGCTGTCGCTCGGTGCCCTGGGCGGCGATCTGTTGGCACTCGGCGGGGCGGTCACGGCCGCCGGGTACTATGTAATCGGACGGCGGGTGCGCGCAACGGTGGGGGTGTGGACCTACGCCACGATCGTGTACGCCGTCGCGGCGCTGGCGCTCTTCGCGACCGCGCTGTCGCGCGGGGTTCCCCTCACCGGCTTCGCGGGGCGCGACTGGGCCGTCTTCGGCGCCCTCGCGGCGGGGCCAATGCTCGTCGGACACACGGGGATGAACTACGCGCTCAAGTATTACCGGGCCACGACCGTCAACGTCGCGGCGCTGGGCGAGCCCGTGGGCGCGGGCCTGATCGCGTGGCTTGCACTGCACGAGGTCCCGCCGCTCCTGGCCCTGATCGGCGGAGCGGTGGTGGTGGCGGGGATCGGACTCACACTCACGGCACGGAGCACGGAGCAGTGATCGTCGAGCTTCGCCGCGGCAGCGTCGTCGAGTCGCGCCACCACGTGCACGTCGGGGTGGTAGATGGGGATGGCGCGCTCGTCGCCCACGCCGGCGATCCTGACTTCGTCACCTTCTGGCGCTCGGCGGCGAAGCCGTTCCAGGCAATGCCGCTGATCGAAGACGGCGCCGCCGATCGGTTCAATCTGACGCGGGAAGACCTGGCGCTCGTGTGCGCGTCGCACTCGAGCGAGCCGAACCAGGTAGCGCGGGTGCGCGAGCTGCTCCAGAAGGTCGGCTGCTCGGAGCGCGATCTGCTGTGCGGGCCGCACCGGCCGCTCTCCGAAGCCGTCGCCAAGGACTACGAGACGCGCGGCGTGCGGCTCACGGCGGTGTACTCGAACTGTTCGGGGAAGCACACGGGGATGCTGGCGCTCGCGAAGCATCACGGCTGGCCGACGGAGTTCTACACCCGCCGCGATCACCCGGTGCAGCAGCGCTGCCTCGCCGAGGTGAGCCGCTGGACCGACGTGTCGGTGGAGCGGATCGGCGTGGCGGTGGACGGGTGCGGGGTGGCGTGCTTCGCACTGCCGCTCAGGAGCATGGCCTTGGCGTACGCGAAGCTCGGAAGCACGGAGCACGGAGCAGTCATTTTCGAAGCGATGCTCCGCCACCCCGAGCTCATCGCCGGTGAGGGCCGGCCCTGCACCGAAATGATGCGTGCGCATCCCGGCCGCGTGATCACCAAGGTTGGGGCCGAGGGGGTGTACAGCGCGTTGCTCGTGCGCGAGCGGCTGGGCGTCGCCCTCAAGGTCGAGGACGGCCACAGCGTGGCCTCGGCGCTCGCGATGGCGGCGGTGCTCGGCGAGCTGGGGCTCAGGCCGCAGCCCCAGTCTTTGGTGGTCAAGCCGACCACGAACTCGCGCGGCGAGACGGTGGGGGAGATGCGGGTAAATGGGGGGCTGGTGAAATGAAAAGATGGGGGAGCGGGGCGTGGGGCGTAGTACTGTGAACGGCTTGGACCCGCCGACGCTCGCCCTGGTCCGGATCGCGACCGCGACCGCCACGGGCAACGAGGTGGATTTGCGCGAGCGGATGATCGCCGCGCGCGCCGCCCGCGTGCCGGCCGGCTGGGTCGAGGAGCTCTTGCTCCAGACGTTCCTCAACGTGGGTTATCCGTTGGCGCTCGTTGCCTTCGGGGTGTGGCGCCAAGTGGCGGGACCGCCCGAGGAGACGGGGGAGTCGATTGCGCACCCGGAGTGGGAGCGGTGGACGGAGCGCGGGATGGAGGCGTGCGCCGCGGTGTACGGGCGGACCTTTCACAAGCTGCTCGTGAACCTGCGGGCGCTACACCCCGCGATCGAGCCGCTCGTGGTGGTGGACGCGTACGGCAAGATCCTCGGGCGGCCGGGGCTCGACCCGAAGCGGCGCGAGCTGTGCACCCTGGCGGCGATCGCCATGCTCGACGCGCCGAGGCAGCTGCATGCGCACTTGCGGGGCGCGCTGAACACCGGATCGACGCGGGAAGAGGTGGATGCGGTGCTGGCCATTGTGGAGGCGGATCTAACCAAGGATCGCGCGTTGCAGCTGTGGGAGATGTGGGCGGATGTGCGGGGGAGAGGCCTGGATGGGAAATGAACAGCCTAACTGACCCCGGGCGCAAGCCCGGGGAACACCAAGACTCCGTCAGGCGTCCTCCGTGTTCATAGACCGCGCCGTAGTTCACGTTGTCGCTGGCACCGGAGGCTCAGGGGCGTCCTCATTTCGACGTGAGAAGTTCGTCCCGAAAGGCGGCCCGGACGGCGGCGACGGCGGCCTCGGCGGGAGCGTCTTTGTCCGGGCCGACCCGAACCTCGCCACGCTGCTCGACTACCGCTACCACACCCTGTGGAAGGCGGAACGGGCCCAACACGGCAAGGGGAAGAACATGTCCGGCAAGTCGGGCGCCGACGTCTACCTCCCCGTGCCACCGGGCACCGAGCTGCGCGACGCCGACACGGGCGAGCTGCTGGGCGAGCTGCTGGAGCCGGGCCAGACCGTCCTCGTGGCGCAGGGCGGGCGGGGCGGCCGCGGCAACCAGCATTTCGCCACGCCGACCCACCAGTCGCCGCGCGAGTGGGAGCCGGGGCAGCCCGGCGTGGAGCGTAACATCGAGCTGTTGCTGAAGCTCATCGCTGACGTGGGCCTGTTGGGCGAGCCGAACGCGGGGAAGAGCACGCTGCTTTCGGTGATCTCGGCGGCGCATCCGAAAATCGCCGACTATCCCTTCACCACGCTCGAGCCGCACCTGGGCGTCGTCGGGCTCTCGGGGCACCGCACGTTCGTCGTCGCCGACATCCCGGGGATCATCGAGGGGGCGCACGCGGGCAAGGGCCTCGGCCTGCGCTTCCTGCAGCACGTGGAGCGCACCCGGATGCTCGGCGTCCTGGTACCCGCGGACAGCCCCGATCCCCAGGCGACTTACGATGTCCTGCGCCGCGAGGTGGCGCTGTACTCACCTGACCTCGCAGCGAAGCCGCACGTGGTGGTCCTCACCAAGATCGATTTGACCACGCCCCACGCCCCACGCCCCACGATCCGCACGGAGGCGGGCGCTCCGGTGCTTGTTATCTCCGCCGTCACCCGCCAGGGTGTACCGGAACTTCTGGAAGTGTTGTGGCGGACCCTGAAGTCGTAGCCACGCTCGCGCTCGCGCTCGTCCCGGGGATCGGCTCGCAGCGGCTGCGTCTGCTCGTCGGCGCCTGCGGGAGCGCCCAAGCCGTGCTCCAGGCGCCGCACGCGCGCCTCGCCGCGCTGCACGGCATCAGCCGCGCGGCGGCCACGGCGATAAAGCAAAGGACGGCGAAAGACGGCGAAGAGGTGCTGGCGCAGCTCGCCGAGTTGGGCGCACGGGCGCTGTTACCGGGTGAGCCGGACTATCCCGCGCAGCTCGCGGACATTCACGACCCCCCGGCCGTGCTGTACGCCTGGGGCGACGTGTCGCTGCTGGCGCGCCCCGCGGTCGCCATCGTGGGCAGCCGGGACCACACGAGCTACGGAGCCGAGGCGGTGCGCCTCCTCGCCGGCGCCGTCGCGCGCCGGGCGGTCGTGGTGAGCGGGATGGCCCGCGGGATCGACGCGCTGGCGCACACCGCGGCGCTCGATGCCGGTGGCGGGAGCGTCGGCGTGCTGGGGAACGGGTTCGGGGTCATCTATCCCGCGGCGAACGGCGCGCTGTACGAGCGCATGGTCCGCCACGGCTGCCTCGTCACCGAGCATCCGCCGGGAGAGCGGCCGCACGCCGGCTCGTTCTCGCGCCGCAATCGGCTGATCTCCGGGCTGGCGCGCGCGGTGGTCGTGATCGAGGCGGCGGCGCAGTCGGGCGCGATCGTCACCGCCGACGCGGGGCTCGAGCAAACCCGCGCCATTCTCGCCGTCCCCGGTCCCATCACGAGCCCGACGTCGGTCGGCTGCAACAAGCTGATCCAGCAGGGCGCGAAGCCCGCGCTGTGCGCCGCCGACATCCTCGAGGAGCTGGGCCTCCCCACGGGCCTCAGCGAGACCGCCCTCGCGCTCGCGACGCCGGCGCCCCGCGTGCCGCCGCCCGATCTGTCCGGGCTGCAGCTGACGCTGTGGAGCCGGCTGACGGCCGAGCCGCAGCACGTCGATGCCCTCGTCGCCGCGGCGCGCACCGGCACGGCGGATGTGCTGGGGGCGCTGACGGAGCTGGAGCTGCGGGGCTTGGTGCGACAGACACCGGGGATGGTGTTTGGAATGGCGTAGCTCGGCGCCCGACCTCGTTTGGGTTGGTTAACCCCGGGCTGGCATGACCTGCCGTCCGGGTTGGTTAACCCCGGGCTGGCAGCCCGGGGTTAACGCACCCTTGTCACGGACTTGCCCCAAGGGCTGGCAGCCCGGGGTTAACGCACCCTTGTCACGGACTTGCCCCAAGGGCTGGCAGCCCGGGGTTAACGCACCCTTGTCACGGACT
>JBGPOM010000153.1:0-5344 GCA_041488075.1 Gemmatimonadota bacterium | reverse complement strand
TCGCAGCGCAACCGCTCGGCGATCTGCCGCATCCCGATGTACTCGAAGTCGCCGAAGGCGAAGCGGATCGAGTTCCGGGCGCCCGATCCCGCGAGCAACCCGTATCTCACGTTCGCGGCGCTGCTGATGGCCGGCCTCGACGGCATCAAGCACAAGATCGAGCCGCCCAAACCGATGGACGTGGACCTGTACGACCTGGAGCCGGCGGAGCGCAAGCACATCAAGAACACGCCGGGGAGCCTGCAGGAGTCCCTGGCGGCGCTGGAGGCGGACCACGCCTTCCTGGTCGAGGGCGGGGTCTTCACGCAGGACCTGATCGACACCTGGCTCGGCTACAAACGCGCCAAGGAAGTGGATCCGGTCGCGCTGCGGCCGCACCCGTACGAATTCTTCCTGTATTACGACGTCTAAACTGAACGGACGGTAGGGGACGGGGGGGGGGACGGTAGGGGGGTTGACCCTTACCGTCCCTTCCCGTCTCTTCCCGTCCCTTACCGCCTTGACCAACCATGACAACCAAACGCGACATTCTGGACCTCGCCAAGAAGCAGAGTGTTTCCTTCCTCCGCCTGCAGTTCACGGACATTCTTGGCGTCAACAAGAACGTCGAAGTGCCCGAAAGCCAGTTCGAGAAGGCGCTCGAGGGCGATATCATGTTCGACGGCTCGTCGATCGAGGGGTTTGTGCGGATCGAGGAGTCCGACATGGTGTTGAAGCCGGACCTGGAGACGTTTCGGATTCTACCCTACGACGATGAGGGTGGCCGGGTCGCCCGCGTGATCTGCGACATCTACAACCCCGATGGCTCGGCGTTCGCGGGATGCACGCGGCAGGCGCTGAAGCGCCAGATCGCCAAGGCGAAGACGCTGGGGTACGAGATGATGGCCGGCGTCGAAGCCGAGTTCTTCATCTTCCAGATGGATGCGAAGGGTGATCCGACGACGGAGACGCACGACTCGGGCGGCTATTTCGATCTGACGCCGGTGGACCGCGCCGAGGAGATCCGCCGGCTGATCGTGAAGGACCTGGTGTCGATGGGCTTCGAGGTCGAAGCGGGCCACCACGAGGTGGCTCCCGGCCAGCACGAGATCGACTTCCGGTACGCCGGGGCACTGGAGACCGCCGACAATCTGGCGACGTTCCGCTTCGTCGTGCGCAACGTCGCGTACCGGCACGGGTTCCTTGCGACGTTCATGCCGAAGCCCATCTTCGGGCAGAACGGCTCGGGGATGCACACCCACCAGTCGCTGTTCCGGAAGGACGAAAACGCATTCTACGACCCGAAGGGACAATGGGAGCTATCGGACGTCGCGTTGGCCTACATCGGCGGACTGCTGGCGCACGCGCGGGGCTTTTGCGCGGTGACCAACCCGTTGGTGAACAGCTTCAAGCGGCTCGTGCCGGGGTATGAGGCGCCCGTGAACGTCGCGTGGTCGATGCGCAACCGCTCGCCGCTCGTGCGTATCCCCGACCGCCGGGGCTCGGGGACGCGGTGCGAGCTGCGGATGCCGGACCCGTCGGCCAACCCGTACCTCGCACTCGCGGTGCAGCTCGCCGCCGGATTGGACGGGGTGGAGCGCAAGCTCGTGCCGCCCGACCCGGTGAACAAGAACATCTTCGAGATGAGCCACCGGGAGCGTCGCAAGTACCGCATCGACGAGCTGCCGCGCGACCTGCACGAGGCGCTGGACTTGCTCGAGAAGGACGATGTGATCACCGGCGCCCTGGGCCCGCACATCTACGGGCGGTTCGTCGAAGCGAAGCGCGAGGAGTGGCAAGAGTACATCGGCAGGGTGAGCGAGTGGGAGCTCGAGCGGTACTTGAGCGTGTACTGACCCTTGCCGTTGTCCTCGGGGCGGCGGCGTGCGACATCTTGCCGCGCGCCGGCGACACCCAGGGCGAACAGGTGGCGGGGCGGTGGGACTGGCACGGCCGGCTCAGCGTGGAGACGGACGATCGGTACACGCTCGTGCGGCTGAAAGTCGATACGACCGGCGTGACGGACCGTGACGACATTCTCAGCGCGCGGTTCGAGTTCAACCCGAGCGAGGGCGCCGGGGACGAGTACGCCCTGAGCGTCGCGCTGGAGATCGGCGACGCCCGACGGCTCGAGGCGAGCCATCCTTACCGGTTGGGTCCCGACATTCCCGCCTACGCCACGGTAACCTGCTTCTGCCGGCCGCTCCGCCCCGACTCGGTGCGCGGCACCTACACGATGTCGACGCGGGGCATCCGGCAGCTCGCCGGCCGCATCGACGCAACCCTGTACTTCACGGCGTGGGACAATCCCGGCGTGCACGCCATCTACCCGCTGCGCCAGCGGATTCACGGGGTGCGGCCGTGAGGGCGGTCGGTCTTGCCCTGCTCGTGCTGATCGCCAGACCGCCGTTAGGGACCGCCCAGACCATCGATACGATCGTCATCCAAAACGCGAACGTTTTCGACGACCATGCGGGCGACAGCCCCGGATTCGTCGGCCGACTTGCGAACGCGCTGCACGTCCGCACGCGCGCCGCGGTGATCCGGCGTTCGCTGCTCGTGAGCCCGGGCGATCCGTACGATTCCGCCCAGGTCGCCGAGAGCGAGCGCGGCCTGCGGGCGCTGGGCGTCTTCCGGTTCGTGCGGGTGGATACGACCCGGCTCGGCGCCGGCGGACCCCTCGCGCTGCGGGTCGTGACCGCCGATGGGTGGAGCTCGAAGCCGCAGGCGAGCTACTCGACCGCCGGCGGCGACCAGACGTGGGACGTCGGCTTCGTCGAGGAGAACTTCCTGGGTACGGCGAGCCAGTTCGAGGTATCCTACGGCCGGACGCCGGACCGCCGGCACCTCGAATTCCAGTACGTCAACCCGCACTTTTTCCTCCCCCGCGCGACGCTGCTCCTGCGCTATGGCGATTTGTCGGACGGCAAGAAGGGGGCCTGGCAGGTCGGTGTGCCGTTCTATCAGACGGCGGCCCGGCGCGCGCTGGTGACGTACGGGGAATCGGCGCGTGAGCGCGTGCTCACGTTCCGGAACGACTCGCTGGTGGCGGCTTGGCAGCACCGGGTGCTGCGCGCCGGCGTGACGGGCGGCGTGGCGCTGCACGCCACCAGCCGCGACTACGTGCGGCTGTGGCTCGGCGCGGAATGGCGGCGTGAGGACTTCGCCCGTGATGACTCGACGGCCTCCCCACCAGTCCCCTTTCCGCGCTCGACGTTTGTAACGGGGCGGGGCGGGCTCGAAATCGGGCACGTGCGGTTCCGGGTGCTCGAGCACTTCAACTCCTACGCGCGGCGCGAAGACGTGGACGTGTCCCAGACCCTGCGGCTCGGGACGGTGGTCGAGTCCGGGGTCGGGTACGAGGCGCGCGGACAGGTGTCGGCGTTGTGGCGCGGCGGGTTCGCGTTGCTGCATGGTGAGGCCACCGGCCTCGACTCGACACGTACGCGGGGCCGGCTCACGGTGGTGAGCCAGAACCTGCCGGGCCAGACGCTGATCGTGCACGTCGAGGGTGGCGCACTGCACCGGCCAAGACCGGGCGCGGAGTTCGATCTCTGGATCGACCAGCGCGGCCCCCGCCTGTTCGGGGCGCACGACTTCACTGGGACGCGAATGGCGTGGCTGGCGTTCGAGGACCGGATTCTCCTGGCCGACGACTTGTGGGGGATGGTCGGGTTGGGGATCGCGCCGTTTGTCGACTACGGCGGCGCGTGGTACGGCGACACGAGGCGGCTGGGGGGGGACGCCGGCGTGGCACTGCGGTTTGGGCCCACCCGGGCGGTGCACGGAGACGCCGCCGAGTGGGCCGTGGGCTACCGGTTCGGGAGCGCTCAGGGGATCGCGAAGGGGTGGGCGATCGCCATACGCAGGGGCTTCAGGTTTTGAAAGAGGAGGGGCCTATGGAGCCGGCACAGGAGATCTTCGATGTCATTCGGGCGGGAGACAAAGCGCGGCTCGAGGCGCTGCTTGCGGCCGACCCGGGACTGGTCAATGTGCGCAACGAGCAGGGCCACTCACCAGTGCTGATCGCCCAGTATCATCACAAGAGCGACCTCGTCGCGGTGCTGCTCGCCGCCGGCCCCACGCTCGACGTGTTCGATGCCGCGTCGGTGGGTCGCGCGGACAGGGTCGCCGCGCTGCTCGACGTCGACGCCGCGCTCGTCAACGCCTACTCTCGCGACGGTTTCTTTCCCCTCGGCCTCGCCGCGTTCTTCGGCCATCCGGAGACCGTGCGCCTGCTGCTGGCGCGAGGCGCCGATGTGACGCAAGTGGCGCGAAACCCCATGCGAATCCAGGCCCTGCACGCCGCCGTCGCCGGGCGCTCGCGGCAGGCGGTACAGCTCGTGGTGGAGGCGGGGGCGCCGATCAACGCGCAGCAGCACAAGGGGTGGACGGCGCTGCATGAGGTCGTGCATCAGAAGAATGAGGAGCTGACGCGGTATTTCCTGGCGCATGGCGCCGACCCCAAGGTGCAGAACGACGAGGGGAAGAGCGCGATCGGGCTTGCGGCAGAGCAGGGGAATCACGCCATCTTGAAGTTGCTCAAGGGGCAGGGGTAACTTCGTTCATCAGCCAACCCGAGCACGGAGCACCGCTATGGAGCGCGTCACGCACCCAACGCTGAACGATCTCGAGGAATCCATCCGGGGTCAGGTGATCGACTTGTTGAATGAGCGGCTCGCGGACGCCATCGACCTCCAGCTGCAGACGAAGCAGGCGCATTGGAACGTGAAGGGCCTGCAGTTCATCGCGCTGCACAAGCTGTTCGATGAGATTTACGCGGCCGCCGAGGAGTACGTGGACCTCCTGGCGGAGCGCGTCGTCCAACTTGGCGGTATCGCCGAGGGCACCTGCGCGATCGTGGCCGAGCGCTCCGAGCTGCCCCAGTATCCGATCGACATCTCCACCGGCGAGGAGCACGTGTTGGCGCTGTCCAATGCGCTGGCGAGCTTCGGGGAGCGCATCCGCCGGGCGATCGACGAGACTGGCGAGCTGGGGGACGCGGACGCGGCAGATATCTGCACCGAGATCTCGCGCGGGGTCGACAAATGGCTCTGGTTCGTCGAGGCGCACTCGGACCGCGCCGTCAGGGCCGTGCCTCGAGGCTAGCGACGGCCGCATCCCGCGGCACCTGCCCGTTACGCGGTGGTGACACGGCGCCAGTTGACGCGCCGGGCCCGCCATGAGTACGATTGACCCATGACGCTGCGGCGCTGTGCCATGAACCCGCTCCACCAGAATGGGCAAACGAGCCCGGGGAGCGCCCGTACTGGCTGACGCGATCGCATGCGTCGCAGGTTGCAGATCGGCCCGCTCCCCTTTGCCGGAGCGGGCTTTTTCGTAGCCATGACTTGAGGAAGGGGAG
>JBGPOM010000152.1:0-5392 GCA_041488075.1 Gemmatimonadota bacterium | reverse complement strand
GCCACCATGCCGAAGTGGGTGTACTCTTCGATCTCGAGCCCCCCCCCCCCCCCCCGGCCCTCCACGGCGCGCCGGAACGCATGCAGCGAGCCCACGCCCGGATTCCCCGCCCACGAAAACACGAGCTTCCGGGCGCAGCCAGCCGCGATCATCTGGTCGTAGATCAGGTCTGGGGTGAGCCGGCACAGCGTCAGGTCGCGCCGCCGCTGGCGGATGATCTCGTGGCCCGCGGCGAACGAGATCAGGTGGGTGAAGCCTTCGATGACGACCGTGTCGCCGTCGCGCACGAAGCGCGCGACGGCATCCGCCATCGACATCCTTTTTTCCGCTAATCCGACATTTCGCTCAGACACTCGTCGATGATCCGGAGGGCGGTGTCCACGTCGTAGTCGTCCACGACGAGCGGCGGCGCGAGCCGCAACGAGTTCTTCCCCGCACCGAGCAGCAGGAGACCCTTCTTGAAGGCGCGCTCCACCAGCTCGTGCGGCACGTCCGGGGCGGGCTCGCGCGTGGCGCGGTCTTTCACGAACTCGACGCCCACCATGAGGCCGCGACCACGCACATCCCCGATCGCGGCGTGCTTCTCCGCGAGCCGGCGCGCCCCGGCGAGCAGGCGCTCGCCCATCTTGGCGACGTTGGGGAGCAGTTCCTGCTCCACTACATCGAGCGTGGCAAGCGCCGCGGCGCAGCATACCGGGTTGCCGCCGAACGTGCTGCCGTGCGCGCCCGGCTTCCACTTCATGATCGATTCCTTCGCGATGATCGCCCCGATCGGCATCCCGCTCCCCAGACCCTTGGCCGTGAGCAGCACGTCGGGCTCGATGCCTTCGTACTCGGACGCGAACATCTTGCCGCTGCGCCCGATCCCGCATTGCACTTCGTCGCACACCAGCAGAATGCCGTGGCGGTCGCACAGCGCCCGCAGCGCCTGCAGGTAGCCGGGCGGGGGCACCACGTAGCCGCCCTCGCCCTGGATCGGCTCGACGAAGATCGCCGCCACGCTCTGCGGTGGGACCTTCTTCGCGAACAGCTCGTCCTCGATCGTCGAGACGCAACGCATCGTGCACGCGGACTCGCCGCGGCAATACTCGCAACGGTAGCGATAGCCGTAGGGGACGTGGTGCACCTCGGGCAGGAACGGCGCGAACCCGGCGCGCTGCACCGCCTTGCTGGCGGTGAGGCTCAGACCGCCATACGTGCGCCCGTGGAAGGCACCGAAGAACGCGATGATCGCGGGCCGGCCCGTCGAATGCCGCGCCAGCTTGATCGCCCCCTCCACCGCCTCGGTGCCCGAGTTCGAGAGAAACACCCGCTTCTTGCTCGGCCCCGGGGCGAGCTTCGCGAGCCGCTCGCACAGCGTGGCGAAGCTGTCGTAGTAGAAGTCGCTTCCGCAGATATGCAGGAACTTGCCGGCGGCTTCCTGAACCGCTTTCACGACCTTGGGATGTCCGTAGCCGGTGGAGGCCACCGCGATGCCCGCCATGAAGTCGAGGAAGCGGTTGCCGTCCACGTCCTCGATCACGGCGCGCTCGCCGCGCGCCACCACGAGCGGGTATTCCTTCGGGTACGACGTCGACGCCCAACGGTCCTGCCGCTCGACGATCGCCCGGGCCTTCGGTCCCGGTGGAGCAACCACGATGCGAGGGTAATCGCGTTTCGCCGGGGCCGCGCTCATGCGTCGATCACCGTGCGGCTCTGCTCCCGCATGAACTGCGCGACGTAGTACGGGCCGCACCCGCCCTTCCCCGTCGAGCCCGACCCCTTCCATCCGGTGAACGGCTGCGCACCCGGCCAGGCGCCGGTGGTGGCACCCGTGCGCTTATTCACGTAGCACACGCCCGCCTCCACTTCTTCGAAGAACCGCTCGATCTCCTCGGCCCGGGTCGAGAAGATCCCCGCGGTGAGCCCGTAATCGGTCTTGTTCGTTTCGGCGATCGCCTGGTCCAGCCCGGACACCTCGCCGACCGCCAGGAATGGCACGAACAGCTCCTCGGTGAAGAGTGCGGACGCGAGCGGCAGCTTCGCGATCGTGGGCGCGACGAAATGGCCGCGATCGAATGCCCCACCCGCGAGCCGCCCCCCGCCCAGCAGGATCTCGCCTTCGGTTCTGGCCCGGGCGACGGCGCGCTCGAACTCCGCCACCGCTTCCGCGTTGATCACGGGGCCGAAGAACACGTCCCGTTCGGTCGGGTCACCAACCTTCAGCGCGCGCGTCCTCTCGAGCAGCTTCGCGATGAACGCGGGCGCGACCGCTCGGTGCACGTACACGCGCGACGTGGCGCTGCACTTCTGGTTCTGGAGCCCGAACGCCGAGCGCGTCACGCCCTCGGCGGCGGCGTCCAAGTCGGCCGAGTCCAAGATGATCGCGGCGTTCTTGCCGCCCAGCTCGAGCAGACACGGCTTGATCCACTGCGTGGACAGCCCGTGGTAGATCCGCATCCCCACGTCCTTCGAACCGGTGAACACCACGCCGTCCACGCCCGGATGCCGCCACAGCGCCTCGCCGGCGTCGGACCCGTGCCCGGACAAGTAATGGAAGGCACCGGGAGGCACCCCGGCGTCGCGGTACAGCTCGTACAGCTTGAGTCCTGTCCACGGTGCGTCTTCCGCGGGCTTGTAGACGACGGTATTGCCGGCGACGAGCGCGGCGGACGACATCCCGGTGGAGAGCGCCAGCGGGAAGTTGAATGGGGCAATGCAGCAGAACACGCCGTACGGGCGCAGCACGTCGGTATTCCGCTCGACCGGCGTGACCTTCGCCATCTGGCGCACGAACCCGCTCGCGTCCTCCATCTGCTGGCAGTAGTAGTCGATCAGGTCGGCCGATTCCTCGGCGTCGCCCATGGATTCGAGCCGGCTCTTGCCGACCTCGAGGCTCATCACGGCCGCCAGCTCGAACTTCCGGTCCCGGATCAGCCCGGCCGCGCGCCGGAGGATCCCCACCCGTTCCTGCCCGGCTCGACGCGCCCATGCCGGCTGCGCCGCCCGGGCCGCCGCCACGGCGCGGTCCACGTGCTCCGCAGTGGCAGCTGCAAAGTTGCCAAGGACGATGCGCGTGTCGATGGGCGACGTGTCCACGATGGGCTCGGCGCGCGACGCGATCGCCTCTCCCCCGATGTACAGCGGGTAGTCACGCCCCAGCTGCGCCCGCACGCGCGCCAACGCTGCGTCGAACTGGCGATGAAACAGCTCCCAGTCCACGTTGGCCGACGTGTAGGTGATCTTCGATTGAGCGGGCGCGGTGGCCGTCATACGCGCGCCTTTAGACCGGCTGTTGCTTTCTCCAGCGCCGCTGTGAAGCGGCGCACGATCTCGTCGATCTCCTGCTCCGTCACGATGAACGGCGGCGCGATCATCGCGAGATCGCCGTTCGTGCCGTCGGCGTGCCCGACGTTGGGCCACACGGTGAGCCCGGCGTCGAGCGCCGCGTCGGCGAACGTCTCGGCGAAGCGCGCCGCGCGCGGGAACGGCGCCCGGGTCGCCTTATCCTCGACGAACTCGATGCCGGCGAGCAGGCCGCGGCCGCGCACGTCGCCCACGTACGGCAGCTGAGCGAGCGGCGCGAGCCGCTCGTGGAGCACGCGGCCCATCCGGGCGCAGCGCTCGACCAGTTGGTGCTGCTTCAGATAACGCACGGCGGCAAGCCCCGCGGCGCACGACACCGGATGGTGCGAAAACGTCTGCGCGTGCACGAAGCCGCCGGAGCCCTGCGCGATCGCGTCCACGATCCGCTCGGGCGCCGCCACCGCCGAGAGGGCGGCGTAGCCGCCGGAAATCCCCTTCCCAAGCGTCATGATGTCGGGCGTGACGCCGTATGGCTCGATCGCCCACCACGTGCCCGTCCGGCCCGCGCCAACCAACACCTCGTCGGCAATAAAGAGGACGTCATGGCGGTCGCAGATCTCCCGCACGCGACGGAAGTATTCGGGACGCGGCGTGCACCCGCCGGTGGACGAGCCACCGACGGGCTCGGCGATGAACGCAGCGACCTGATCGGCCCCCAGGCGGGTGATGGCCTCCTCCAGCACGTTCCCGCTGCACACCGGACAGTTGGCGCTCTTGCCGCCGCACTCACAGCGGTAGGGATAGGACGCCGGGATACGGTGCACGTCCACGAGCCACGGCCGGAACATCGCCTTGTATTGCTCGCGCGCGGACGCCGACAGGGCGAGCAGCGTGCTGCCATGGTAGCCGGGGCCCAGCGCGATGATCCTGTGCTTGCCGGGCCGTCCCCGCTCGACCCAGTACTGCCGCGCCAGCTTCAGCGCGGCCTCGACCGCCTCCGACCCGCTGCACAGGAAGTAGAGCTTGGAGAGGTCGCCCGGCAGCGTCGCGGCCAGCTCGGCGGCGAGCTCTTCGACGGGGCCGTGGGTGAACATGGTGCCTGAGACGTACCCGAACTGCCGGGCCTGCTGGGCGATCGCGTCGGCGATCTCCGGATTGGAGTGCCCCAGGTTGGCGACGTACGCGCCCCCGACCGCGTCCAGGTAGCGCTTGCCGCGCTCGTCCACGAGCCAGCAGCCCTCACCGCGCACGATGCGCGGGTACTCGTGCCCGAGCTTACGGTAGAAGACGTGGCTGTCTGGGTAGCTGTAGGTCGTCACCCGTGGAAAGCTACGGCGGGGGGCGGGGCGCGGCGAGCGGTCAGCTTGTTTAGATTACCTGCGCCATCCACTCCTTCGGGGCCAACTGAGCCCATGCGAATTGACCACATCGCCGTCGCCGTTCGCTCGGTCGATGCCGCTGCCGAGCGATTGTGTGCGTTGCTCGGCTATGCCAGGAAAACGACCAAGGTCACCAACACGCGCCAGAAGGTGAACGTCGTGTTCCTGAGCAAGGACGCGTCGCTCGACATCAAGCTCATCGAGCCTTCGGATTCCGAGTCGCCGCTGTGGGAGTTCGTGCAGAAAGGCGGAGGCCTGCATCATTTGTGCTTCGAGGTTCCGGATGTCGCGACGGCCTGTGCGGACCTGGCAGGCAAGGGTGCACGAGTGATTGCACAGCCGGCGCCGGGAGAGGCGTTCGACGACCACCTGATTGCGTTTCTGTACCTTGGGATGGGGTTGAACGTCGAAGTCATTGACACCGACGTCCGCCGCGGACGGCTCACCGCGCCACAGTAGCCTTTGTCAGATTAGCTGCGCAATCCGCCGGCCCTCTACGGCACCAGTCGGGCGGACTCCGCCGCCGTCGCCGGCAGATTCTCCTCCACGAATTTCGTGAGCAGCGTAAACAGGTGCTGGCGCGTCGGGCCGCCCGAGATCGAGTGCGTGCGGTTCGGGTACACCATCAGCGAGAACGGCCGGTTCGCCGCCACCAGCGCGTTCACCATCGCCTCGGTGTTCTGGTAGTGGACATTGTCGTCCCCCGAGCCGTGCACGATCAGCAGCTT
>JBGPOM010000151.1:0-5398 GCA_041488075.1 Gemmatimonadota bacterium | reverse complement strand
TCCTCGATCGTGGGCAGGTGGCCCTCGAGCGACGCGTCGCGCAGCCACATGGCCGTATTGGGGTCGATCGGGCCGAGCGACAGGTACTCCGCCATCCCCTCCATGAACCAGAGCGGCGGGTTGACGCTGACCAGCGTCTGCACGCCGCCGCCCGGGTGCCCGCGGCTGTAGATGTCGAACTGGAACTGGTGGACCATCTCGTGCTGCAGGACGTGCTCGAGCTCGGCGTACGAGCCCGTGAAGGGCAGCACCATGCGGTGCTTGAAGAATTCGGTGACGCCGCCCAGGCCCTCACCCTGCGCGTCGACGACGTTCGTCTGCTGGACGTCCGACTGCGAGGCGTAGAGGATGATCGGCTTCCGGCTCTGGAACTGATGGTGCAGGATCCGCGACAAGCGGGCGTAGCCCCGCTCGGCCATGCGCGCGGCGTCGAGCGCGGCGGCGCGCTCTTCCGGATAGTAGTAGACCTCGAAGTGCTCGGTTTGGATGATCTTGAAGTCGAAGGTGCGGTATTGGACTTTGTTCTGCCCGAAGTACTGCGCGGCGAGGGGACCCGCGCCCAACGTCGTGAGCGCCAGAATCGCCGCGCCGCTGACGACCGGCAGGAAGTCCTTCAGGGTCCGTCGCATGTGCCGTTATCCTTTCGCGCCAGTCGCGCCCGAATCGCCCGCGGCGACCACCGGGGCATCGCCCCACAACCGCTCGAGCTGATAGAAGTCCCGCAGCTCCGGGTGAAACACGTGTACCACGAAGTCCACGTAATCCAGCAAGACCCAGCGTCCCTGCGCCAGTCCCTCGACATGATGCGGTTCCACCCCACGCGGCGCCAGCGCCGCCATCAGGTGGTCCGCCATGCCCCGCACGTGCGCGGCGGACGTCCCGGACACGATCACGAAGTAGTCGGTGGCGGCGCACAGGCCACGCAGGTCCAGCACCGTCGCGTCCACCGCTTTGCGATCCGCCAACGCTTCGAGCACGAGCCCCAGAGCCGCGGGCGTCGCCGGCGCGCCGCCGGCGGGGCGGGATCGTCCCCGGCTAGTCATAGCGCGGGCATCATCCGTTTGTTCCGTCCTCGACCTGATAGAAAACCCCCCACGCGCCCACCCCGGCGTGCGCGGCGATCACCGGGGTGATCGGGCTGACGAGGCACTGCTTGGGCCGGTACCGCGCCACCAGCTCCTCCCGCAACGCCTCGGCGAACGCCGGGATATCGCCGTGCACCACACCGAGCCGCAGCTCCCTCGGGCGCGGGTCGAGCGCGCGGCCGACGAGCTCCAGGATGTGGCCTCGCGCTGCCGCCGCCCCGCGCACCCGGGCGACCGGCTCGACCGTGCCTTCCCGGGTAACGGCCATCACCGGCTTCAGGTTCAGCTTGGTGCCGAGCCAGGCGCGGCCGCGCCCCACGCGCCCCGAGCGCACGAGGCGGTCGAAGTTGTCGACCGTGAAGAAGCCTCCCGACTGGGCGCGCACCCGCTCCAGCTCGCTTGCGATCGCCGCCGGCGCCCACCCCGCGGCGGCCAGCTCGACCCCGCGTAGCACCAGCATTCCCTCGCCCAGCGAGGCGCTCCGGCTGTTCACGACCGTCACCCGTGCCCCGTCGAACTGCCGCGCCGCCGCCTCGGCATTGGCGTACGTCCCGGACAGCGCCTTGGAGAGCACGACGGCGATCACGTGGTCGGCGCTCCGCGCCGCGTCGGCGTAGCCGTCGGTGAACGCTTGCGGGGTCGGCTGGGAGGTCGTGGCGTCCTTGCCGGCGCGCAGCCGCTCGAAGAATTCCGCCGAGCTCAGCTCGAGGCGGTCGCGGTAGGACCGCTCGCCGACGATCAGCTGGGTGGGGACGAGGCCGATGTCGTACTGTAGCACCATCTCGTCGGGGAGATCGCACGCGGTGTCGCTCACGAAGGCGATGGGGCGGCGCGCCTGCAGCGCCTGGTGCTGGGCCCGCATGTCGTCGGCCTTGGTGGACTCGACCGTGCCCCACCCGGCGCCGAGTTGGAACACCGCTTCGGGCGCGTCGGTGTGCACGTGGGCCTTGAGCAGCTCTCCCGTGTGGAGCACGACGATCGATCCGCCGAAGGCCCGCAGGGCGCGTCGCGCGTCGGCGGGGGTGGGGAGGGCCGTGCCGCGCACCATCAGCTCGGTGCAGTAGCGGTAGTCGCGGTCGGCGGCGACCTCCGCCTGGGCCGCGGCGTTGGGCGTGAGCCGGTCCACGGCGCCTGCGGCGAGGTGCCCCTCCTCGATCAGGCGCTTCACCCCCTCGAGGAAGCGCACAAATCCCTTGGCGCCGGCGTCCACGACGCCCGCCGTCTTGAGCACGGCGAGCAGGTCGGGAGTGCGCTCGAGCGCCGCTTCGGCGCGGCGTACGAGGCGCCCCATGAACACCCGGAGGTCGCGCTCGCCCCGGGCGAGTCCTGCCTCGTCGGCCGCTTCACGCACGACGGTGAGGATGGTTCCCTCCACCGGCTCGTCGAGCGACGCCTGGAGGCGCTCGAAGCCGGCGGTGATTGCCCGGGCGAGGTCGGCGGCGCGGGCGCGGAGCCGCTCCCCGAGCCCTTCCTGGAAGCCGAGCAGGAACTGGGAGAGCATCATGCCGGAGTTACCGCGGGCGCCGCGCACGCTGGCCTGGGCCATCGCGGCGGTGACGCGGGGGAGGGACGCCTCCCCCATCTCGCGCAGCGCCAGCGCGACCGCGCGGAGGGTGAGGCACATGTTGGTGCCGGTGTCGCCGTCCGGGACCGGGAAGACGTTGATTCGGTTCAGCTCGTCGCGACCGGCGGCCACCCAGTCGGCCGCCGCGAGCAGCGAACGGCGGAACCGGGAGCCGTCGACGTAGCTGATGCTGACGCCAACCCGCACGGCGGGCCGCTACTCCTTGACGACCGTAATCACGATCTCGGGCCGCACGTCGGGATGGACCTTGATGGCCACGCGGAACTCGCCGAGCGCGCGGATCGGCTCGGCGAGGTCGATCTTGCGCTTGTCCACGTGGATCCCCAGCTCCTCGAGCTTGCGTTGGATGTCGCTCGCCGTCACCGAGCCGAACAGCTTGTCCTCCTCGCCGACCTTCGCGGCGAAGGACAGCTGGACGCCGACGAGGCGCGTGGCCTCGGTCTCGGCGGACGCCTTCTCGGTGGCGCGCTGCTTGGCGAGGCGGTCGGCCTCGTAAGCGATCTTCTTCTTATTGGCGTCGGTCGCCGGATAAGCGAGGCCCTGGGGGAGCAGGTAGTTGCGCGCGTAGCCGTCCTTGACCTTGACGACGTCGCCGGCCTTGCCGAGGTGCTGTACGTCTTCCCGCAGAATGATCTCCATCGCCGTCCTCACGTTGCGTTGGGTCGGCGCGCCGCGAGGCGGCGCCGGTATTGGTACCACGTATCGGTGATCCCCAGCGTGCACAGCCCGGGGAGGAGAAACAGCAGGGGCAGCGCAAGCGCGGCCGCGGCGACCGCGGCGATCACGAGGGCGACCGCGGACACGCCGAGTGCCTGCGCGAAGGTCACGACGATCGCCGCGCCGCGCAGCACGTACAGGGCGCCGAGCACGAATCCCAGATTGGTGCCGGCGACCTTCAGCACGCCCGACACGGGCGCGACGAGGAGGCCGAGCCAGGCGACGACGCCCCACACCCAGCCGTCGCCGATGCGGAATTGCCGGAACGGCGCGAGCGGCGCGCCGAGCGGCTGCGTCGCCAGGTGCACGTGCCACTGCCACGCCAGCGCCAGTCCCGCGAGCGACTGCAACGCCAGCATGCCGGGCGTGGTGGCGCTCACAAACCGCACGACGGGCTCGTACAGCGTGAACGCGTCGGGACGGAGCTCGAAAAAGAAGCGGATCGTGCGTCCGGCCTCCCGGGTCGCCTGCCACGCCAGCGCCCCCCAGGCGCTCGATCCCCACACGAGCTGCACCAGCAGCGCGGTCGCGGCGCCGCCCGCGCCGACGGCGCGCAGCGCCTGCCGCAGGAATCCCGACGGGGACGGGGGGGGGCTCAGCACCGTGGCCGCCACGAAGGCCGCCGTCACCAGCACGGTGTAGGCGGCGATCACCGCCGCCAGCCGGCCGCCGGGGAGGGCGAGCAAGGCGAGACTCGTGGCGCCGAGCAGCGCGGCCGCGATCCGCGTGCGCGCGGACCGGTCGGGAGCGGCAGCCAGCAGCGCCGCGCAGGGCAGGCCAACGAGGCTCGGGGGTGCCCAGAGGGCGAATGCGATGACGCCCATGACGAGGCGCCACCGGCCACCCCCCGCCGGTGCGGTCATGCTAAGCGGTGTGTCCCTTGATGTACGGAATCAGGGCCAGCTGGCGCGCCCGCTTGATGGCGGTGGCGAGCTGGCGCTGGTGCCGCGCGCACATCCCGGAGAGCCGGCTGGGCAGGATCTTCCCCCGTTCGGTGAGAAAGCGGCCCAGCGTCCGGTCGTCCTTGTAATCGAGCACGCGCGCGCCGGACTCGCACACGGGACAGGTCTTGGCGGGCCGTCTCATGCGTCCTCCTCCTCGATCTCTTCTTCTTCCGGCGCGGCGATCACGGCGGCCACCTCCACCGGCTTGGGCTGCTCGCGCGCCGCCTGGACGGTCATGTAGCGCAGCACGCCCTCATCGAGCTTCACCGCGCGCTCGTACTCGGGGAGGAGGTCGCCGGTGGACTCGAACTGGGCCACGACGTAGTAGCCCGTGTCTTTCTTCTTGATCTTGAAGGTCATGGTGCGCTTGCCCCAGTGGGACACGTTCGTGACCGTGCCCTTGCCGTCCTTGGTCAAGAGGGCGTGGAAGCGCGTGAGCTTTTCGGTGATCGCCGGTTCGTCCAGCGCACTGTCAAAGATGTAGACCGTCTCGTAACGACGAGGCATGCCACCTCCCTTTGGTCGTAGGCGACCCGGCGCAGGTGGAGGCGGCGCCGAGTAGGGGATATGTGAGGCGCGAAAGATAGCGGGCGGGGGTGGGTGGCGGGAAGGGTGAGGGCGGAGTAGCATCGAAGTTCTGGCGCAGCAACACGCCTGGGTCCCTGGGAGGGGTGATGCGTGTGAATCGCGAGACGGCATATCTCCTTGCCCTGCTGATGGGCGGTGCCGGGACAGCCGGCGGGCAGGCCCACCCCCCGACCGTGGCCCAGGCGCGGGCCTTCATGGCCCGGGCGGAGTCGGTGCTGTACGACCTGAGCGTCAAGGAGTCCAGGGCGGCTTGGGTCGGCGCCACCTACATCACGTTCGACACTGAGGAGTTGGAGGCGGAGGCGGAGGAAGCCTACGGCAACGCTACGCGCGACCTCGCCATGCAGGCGCGCCGCTACGAGCGGCTGCGGCTCCCCGCCGACTTGAGACGCAAGTTTCTGCTGCTCAAGCTGTCGCTCGCGGCGCCGCCCCCGCCCGACCCGCGCGAGGCCGCCGAGCTGGCCAGGCTCGCCACCAGC
>JBGPOM010000150.1:0-5399 GCA_041488075.1 Gemmatimonadota bacterium | reverse complement strand
GACGCGTTGTCGTAGTCCCACAGGTCGTGGTGCACCGTCTGGAAATGCCAGACGACCCGGCCGGTCGACGCGCGCAGGGCCACGATCGAATTGGCGTAGCGGTTCTCGCCGGGCCGCAGGCCCCCGTAGTAGTCCGGCGCAGGGCTCGACGTGGGGAGGAACACGAGATCGCGCGCCGGGTCTGCCACCATGATCGACCACACGTTGGCGGCGCCGGTGCCAGCGGCACTGCCGCCCTGCCAGGTGCGCCAGGCCGGGTCGGTCGAATCCTGCGGCACCGGGTCGAACGTCCATTTGAGCGCACCGCTGCGCGCGTCCCAGGCCCGGACCTCACCGCTCGCGGGCGCCGGGCCGCTGTTGTCGGCGATCGCCGAGCCCGTGATGACCAGGTCGCCGACGACCACCGGTGGGGACGTCACCTCGTACGCCTGGAACTCGGTGGGCGGCACGCGCAGACCCACGCGCAGGTCCAGCGCGCCGTTCCTGCCGAAGCCCGCGCACGGCGCGCCCGTGCCGGCGTCGAGCGCCACCAGGCGCGCGTCGATCGTCGTCGCGAAGATGCGGCGAGCGCAGGAGGGGGAGGGGGACGCAGCCCGCGCATCGCGCCAGAAGGCGACGCCGCGGCTCGCGAAGTCACCGTAGCCGCGATGGGGATTCACCCCCGCGTCGTAGCGCCAGCGCTCCGCGCCGGTCGCGGGATCGAGCGCCACGATCCGGCCCGCCGGGGTGCTCACGTACATCACGCCGTCCACGACGAGCGGCGTCACCTCGAGCGCGGGCGGCCGATGGGACATGCCCGCCATGTCCGGCTCGCCGGTGTGGTAGGTCCATGCGACTTGGAGCAGGTTGACGTTCTCGCGGGTGATCTGCGCCAGCGGTGAAAACCGGGTACCACCGGGATCCCGCCCGTACACGGGCCAATCGCCCGCGCTGGTGGGGGCCTGCATGGTGACGACGAGGAGCATGGCGAGCATGGGGCTAGACTACCGGGCGCGAATCTCCCGCGCAATGGTTTCGCGCAAGGCGCGGAACTCCGCCACGCCGCCGAACCCGAAGATCCGCTCGACGATCCGGCCGCGGCGGTCGAGCAGCACCGAGTAGGGCAGGCCGCGGTAGTGGTAGGTCCCCTTCATCCGGCCGCCGCCCACGAGCACCGGGAAGGCCGGGCGGAACTCCCGCACGAAGGCGCGCATCCTCCGGTCGTCCACGTCGTCTGAGATCGCGGCGATGGCGAAATCCGCCCGCGCGAAATCGCGATACAGCGCGGCCATGTGCGGGAACTCCTCGCGGCACGGGTCGCACCACGACGCCCAGAAGTTCACCAGCGTCACCCGCCCGAGATAATCGGCAAGCCGTGCGGTGTCGCCCCCCCCTCCCCCGGCCAGCGTCGGGAGCGCGAACGCTGGGCCGAACGCTTCGCGCGCGCCCGCCGGACCCTGGGGGGAGGCGAGCAGCGAGTCGGGGTTGAGAATCCGCAGCGTGCCGCGGCGGTCGACGGCGACCGCCGTCTGCGCCGCGCCGATCAGGCGCGTCGTGACGATCCGGCCGGTCGCGGGGTCCAACACGTCCAGGCGCAGCCGGGTGGCGCCCGAATCCTGGGCGCCGAGGGCGTAGAGCCGGCCGTCGGGGCCCAGCGCGAGGGCGATGTTCACGAGCGCGTGGACGACGCGGATGTCCGGCGGCTTCCCTGGGAGCGGGGGCCTGAAGTGCGGGTCGGTCTCCTGGCGGAACAGTCCGCGCTGGGCGCGCCACAACGTGGCGCCGGTGGCGTCGAGCTTCAGGATTTCGTCGCGCACGAGCGGCGCGAAGTAGATCGCATCGTCGTCACCAGCGTCCAGGGCGACCGCGCCGGCATTGACGAGCTGCGCGAGGTAGGCCACTTCGGGCACGTGAATCGTGCCGATGCCGTGGGTCGGGTGCCCGAGGGTATCGAGCCACCAGAGCAGCGGTTCGCTGCCCGATTCGGCGACGAACTGCACGAAGTAGGGGGAGCGGGCCGCGACGATGCGCTCGCCGTCGGTCGCGTAGAGCGACGCGGGAAAAGTGCTCTCCCATTCCCGCAGCGGCGTTCCCGGCCCCCCCCCCCCGCCGGCAAGGTCGAACACGATCCCTTCGCCGGTGCGCTCGGTGACGAGGAGGCGGTTCGGCGCCAGGCGGGCGACGGCCATGGGCGTGGATAGGCGCGGGTCGACGATGGTCGTGACGATGCGCAGGTTGCCGTCGAAGGCGACGAGCCGGCTGCGGTCGGGATCGGGCGCCCAGGACACCGCCGGAGTGCCCACCTGGGCCGTGGGGGAACGGCCCAGGAACAGCAGGGTGAAGCCGCTGGGCGCCGGCCGGCAGGCGGCCACCGCCGCTACCGCCAGCGCGGTGCCCAGGGCGTGACGCATCAGGTGGCGGCGGCGATCGTCTTGATCTCGATCGTGTGCATCCCGCCCACGAGGCGATGCGTTCCGGTCACCTTCACGCGGCCCTCGGCGAACGGCTCGAGGCGCGGGTTCTGCGGATCGCCGGGTTTGGCGCTGACGGGGAGGTAGATGTTGCCGTCGGAGCTGAGGATGGCGAGTCCGACGCCGGCCTTGGCGCACGCCAGCGCGCAGCTCTTGTGACCCGCGCCGGACGCACCCATGGTCGTGTAACAGTTCAGGTCGATGACGCGGCCGGTCAGCGTCACGTCGGTCGCCGCGGGGGCCGCCTGCTGTGCCGCCAGGGGCAGCGCGCAGACGGCGAGCAGAGCCGTCGTCGCGAGGATTCGCTTCAGCATCGTGTACCTCTGATGTGAGGGTGGAGAAGCCGTACGTTCGCAGCTTGATACCCGGATTGGACTATATTGCGCCCATGAGCGACAGCTATCGCGCGCTGATCGATACCTTCGGCAAGGGCTGGGAGCGCGGCGACGTCGACGCCGTCAGCTCCGTCTTCACGGACGACGCGGTGTTCCTCGAGACGCCGTTCAGCCAGCCCGACCGCGGCCTCGCCGCGATCCGCATCTACTGGAAAGACATCCCCCTCCACCAGGCCGAGGTCCAGTTCTCTTCGGGAGAGATTTACGTCGCGGGGCCGTGGTTCGCCACGGAGTTCCGCTGCACCTTCCGGCGCCGGCGCACGGGCGAGCAGGTGGACGCGCGCGGGGCGATCTTCTGCGAGACGAAGGACGGGAAGATCAGCGAAATGCGGATGTACTGGCACCGATATGCGGGGGGCAGGGAAGAACCCAAACCCTAGGACCTGCAACGACTAGACGCGCAGACGCACCGCGGGCAACAGGGTCTGGTCTCTAGGGCAACGTCTTCCGCGTCCTCACGTACTCCAAAGCCAACTCCATCAACTCAGCACTCCGCAGCCCCATTTGCATGGCCGTTTCCACGGCCGTCTCCTGTTCCATCCCCTTGTCGAGCACTAAGTACGGAATCAGCGCCGCGGCGGTCCGGTTGCCGCTCGCGCAGTGCAGTAGTGCCTTGCGGCCCGCCAGCCGGCGCGCCGCCGCGTGCATCTGCTGCATCGTGTCGGCAGTGACGGCGCCGTGGACGATCGGGATGTTGATGTACTCCATCCCCGCCGCGCGCACCGCGGCCGGCTCGTCGAACGGCCGCGGCTCCATCGGATCGCGATTGTCCACCACGACCTCGCACCCGGCCGCTTTGAGCGCGGCGACCTGCTCCGCGCTCGGCTGACCCCCGGTGACCCAGCCGGGGAGCGGCTCGGAGGCGTTGGGGAGGCCGTGGATGGCGGCGAGGAGGGTCGTCATGTGAGAAAACTACTACCTTAAACCTGTGCTTCCCATCCTCACCGCGCTGCTCCTAGCGCTTGCCCTTCCCCAGCGTCCCGAAGTCCTGCTGGCCACGACGACCTCGACCCGCGACGCCGGGCTGCTCGATTCCTTACTGCCGGTGTTCGAGCGGCGCACGGGGTACCGCGTGCAGGTCGTGGCGGTGGGGAGCGGGCAGGCGCTCGAGATGGGGCGCCGCGGCGACGCCGACGTCGTGCTGTCGCACGCGCCGGACGCCGAGCGCGTCCTCGCCGACTCGGGGTACTTCGTGCGGCGGCGGCTGGTGATGCACAACGACTTCCTGGTCGTGGGGCCGCCGGTGGACCCCGCCGGCTTGCGCGGCATGAACGACGCGGTGGCGGCCATGCGGCGCATCGCGGAGCGCGGAGCGCGGTTCGTGTCGCGCGGGGATCGCTCGGGCACGAACCTGCTCGAGCAGCAGCTGTGGCGGCGGGCGGACGTGCAGCCGCCGGCGAATGGGGCGTGGTACGTCGAATCGGGGCAGGGGATGGCGGCGACGCTGCAGATGGCCGACCAGAAGCGTGCCTATACCCTCACCGACCGCGCCACCTATCTCGCCTGGCGCGACAAGATCCAGCTCGTCCCCGTCGTGGAGGGCGACCCGCTCTTGTACAACGTGTACCACGTGATGGAGGTGAATCCGCGCAACGCGCCGCGGGTCAATGTGGCGGGCGCGCGGGCGCTGGCGGATTTTTTCGTGTCGGCCGAGGCGCAGGCGATCATCGGCGAGTTCGGGAAGGCGCGTTTCGGGCAGAGCCTGTTCGTGCCCGACGCCGTTCCTACGGCAGCCACCCCCCCGTAAACCCCGCCCGTTTGAGCCCCTGTACGATGTGGGCGTTGCGGCGCATCACGCGCCACACGAGCCCGGTGCGGTAGTTCTCGATCATCAGGAGGATCGGCCCCTGGTCGATCCCCAGATAGTCGACGTCGAACCAGCCGAGCGACGCGTCCACGCTGCCCGTCTCCTGCCGTCCCGCCGCGGTGAACGTCGGATTGAAGGCGTCGAGGAAGCCGTAGGTCGAGAACAGGTGGTTGCCGTACGTGGTGCGCATCGCGAGCAGCGCGGGGATCGCGATCTCGGGCGCGAACGGCACCGCGCCGCCGACGGCGGTGGGGCAGAGGGTGCCGTCGTCGCGGATGTCGCCCAGGGCCGCGCCGCGCGCCCAGTAGGTGTGGAACTGCCGCGACCGGCCACCCAGCGTGAGGGCCACGTTGGCGGGGCCGTCGCACGCGCTGAGGCCCCAGACATCTTTGGTGTAGCCCCGCCAGCCATCCGGATTCGCGATCGCGTACGCCCGCTGCGCCAGCGTCGCGCGGCGCGAGTTCTCGAAATAGTCGATTCCTCGGCTGCGCATGAACCCATCTTGGATGCCCCGGAAGTCGATCCACACGTGCGAGTACTCGTGTCCGAACAGCGGCGCGAACTGCACGAAGTCCTGCCCGTAGAACGTGCCCCAGGCGTAGCCGCCCACCCAGGCGCCCCACGTAGTCGAATCAGCGGGATGCGTGGGGGAGCCGAGGGCGAGGATGTTGAGGATCATCGCCTCGTTGTAGCCGATCCAATCCGCCGGAATGAAGCCACCTTCCGGGTGCCAGCCCATGCTGACGG
>JBGPOM010000149.1:0-5428 GCA_041488075.1 Gemmatimonadota bacterium | reverse complement strand
TCGCTCGAGGACGTGCTCGAGCGCAAGCAGCCGTTGGCCGCCGACTACATCCAACGGGTGCTGTGGGAGGCCGGGTGCGCTCTCGGGCACGCGCATCAGCGCGGCGTAGTGCATCGCGATGTGAAGCCCGCGAACATCATGTTCGACCACCCCGGCCGCGTGATGCTCACGGATTTCGGGATCTCCAAGGCGCTCCAGGCGGCGAGTGGCTTCACCGGCACCGGAATGATCATCGGCACGCCGCACTACATGGCCCCCGAGCAGGCCAAGGGTCAGCAGGTGGACGGGCGGGCCGACCAATACTCGATGGGCGTCGTGGGCTACCGGATGATCACCGGGCAGCTGCCGTTCGGCGGCGACTCGGTACACACCATCCTCTATAAGCACATCTTCGAGCCGGCGCCCCGGACCAGCAGTATCCGGCAGGACATGCCGCCGCATCTCTCCGAGGCGATCTCGCGCGCCCTCGCCAAGGAGCCCGACCAGCGCTACGCCACGATGGAGGACTTCGCCACCGCGGTGTGGCCCGAGCAACCGGTCGCGGCGCCGACGAAAGGCGGCAAGGCCGGGGCGAGCACGCGGCGGCCGCCGCCGCGCACCAGGGGGCCCGTCACCGCGGACACGCCGACCGAAGTCACCAACGTGCCCACGACGCCTATTCCGAAGGCCGGGATGAAGTTCGGCGGAGCGGGCGGCAAGAAGTCCCGGGCCGGCCTGTTCATTGGAGTCGCCGTCGTGGCCGTGGCGGGGGTGGGCGGATACCTCGCCCTCGCGAACAAGCAAAGCGCGGCCCCCCCCCCTCCCTCCGTGACTTCGCCGTCCCAGACGACCCCCCCGCCGGTCGAGACCGTGCGGGTGACGATGCCCCCGCCCGTCACGCAGGCGCCGCGGCGCGAGCCCGTTCGCCAGACCGCGCCCCCCCCCACCTCCCCCCCCGCCGCCGCGCAGGGGTTCATCACGGTCGATGCCGATCCGGCGGGGACGGTGTTCATCGACGGACGCGAAGTGGGATCGACGCCCGTCGTCGAGTACGGCGTCTCCCCCGGCCGGCACACCATCCGCGTCGATCGGGCCGGCTTCAAGTCGAGGAGCGAGAGCGTGGACGTCTCCGCCAACGCCACCGTGCGCAAGCGGTGGATTCTGCAACCGGAGGGATCGGACTGATGCGTCGCCTCACCTGGCTGCCGCTCGTCGTCGTCGTGGCGCTGTCTCCCGCAGGCCTCGCCGCCCAGACGATTCAGAACGCTACGCTGCGGCGCGCCCAGCAGGCCTTCGAGAACCTCGATTACCGCCAGGCGCTGACCGGCGGCCAGGCGGCGCTACGCGAGCGGCTCACCGGCTTCGAGCGGGCGCGGGCCTACGAGATCCTGGCGTTCACCTTCAGCGCCATGGACTCGATCCTCCGTGCGGTGGACGCGTTCAAACAGGTCGTGCTGCTCGAGCCCGAGCGCGAGCTGGATCCGAACCGTACCTCTCCCAAGGCGCTGAGTGCTTTCCAGGTCGCGCTCACCCAGGTGCTCGTCGTCCGTCAGCTGCGCGTCGACAGCGTCGCATTCATCGGGGGGCAGGGGGTCGTGGGGATGCGGTACACGGTCACCCAGCCGGCGCGCGTCGTGACACGCGTCGTGGGTCCGGTGGCGCTCAAGATCGACTCGAGCGTAGCCAACGGGCAGGTGAACCTGCGCTGGCCCGCCCGGCTCGACAGCGGCGATCCCGTACCGGCCGGCACGTACACGGTCGTGGTCGAAGCCACCCTGGGTCAGAACAGCTTCTCCGCGTCCCAGCCGATCCGGATCGCGCACGGGGCGGTGGACACCCTACCGCACCTCACCAGCCTCCCCGGCTACGAGTATCTGCCCGAGACCGAAGTACCGCCCAAGAGCTGGCGGCCGATGGGGCTCGCGCTCGTCTATTCGGGGATCGCCCTTGCCGGGACCTCCGCGCTCTCGAACGGCGATCTCGGCTCGGCGTCGCTGCGCGAGGCGGGCGTGGTCAGCACCGGGGTGATCCTGGCAGGATTCGTCATGACCCTCAAGAAGCCGGCTCCGCAACCCGCGCGCGGCAACATCCTGTACAACCGGCTGCTGCGTGAGCAGCTGGCCCGGCGCAATCAGGAGATCGCGCAGGAAAACGTGCGGCGGCGCCAGCAGGTCGAGGTTCGGGTCGTGCCGCTGCCCAAGACGGGCGCCTCCCGATGAGGCACCTCGCGTTGGGCGTCGGTTTGGCGCTGCTCCCGGGCGCCTTAGCGGCCCAGCACTTCGTCGTGGGCCCGCAGCTCGTATTCGGCGATTACCGCGAGGTATCGTCGGACCTGCACTACCGGGGGAGCGGGGGCGGCGTGGCGGGATCGTTCTCGTGGAAGAAGCTCGGGATCGATGTGTCGGTCGTGGGCGTGACCTACGATCCCACGACGGACGGGACCGCGACCGCGTCGTTCAAGGCGACGCAGCTCGACGTGCGGCTCCGTTACTACGTCACCGGGCCGGTGAGCGCCGAGGTGGGGTTCGTGAGCCGCAAAGCCAAGCCGGAGTTCGAGGCGCAGTCGGTCGGGGCGGTGCGGGCCGGGGCCCGGATGTCCTACCTGCTCGGGCCGGGGGTGCGGATGGGGCTGCACGGCGGGATGCTCTTCGGCTCCAAGTTCTCAGGCGGCGGGACCGTGTCGCCGATCGGGGCGCTCGAGCTGGGGCTGACGATGGGCGTGGACGCGCTGCGTGGCCGGCTGCGCTTTACCGGGGGATACGACTTCCAGCGGATCTCGCGGAAGACCGACGACGGCAACGGCCCTGTGGACGTCCCGATCCAGCAGTCGCTCGGGCGTGTGGGGGTAGCCGTCGTCTTCTGACTTGCGCCGCCTGAGGGTACCTTCATACAATCCTAGGGCACGCTTCGCAGTCTCGAGGACCTGAGCGCCGTAGATTTCGTTCCGAGGCAATTGACGATGGCCACGACCGTGGGACGCCTGTTTGCCGGCGCGCTGATGTTGAGTCTCGTCTTGGCGCAGCTACCAACGCCATTGAACGCGGCGGCGCACGGGTGCGCCGGTACCCACGGGTCGGCCACCTCCGCCATGATTGGTCCCTCGAGTGATGTTGAGACCGGCTGCACGCATGCGGTGGCGTGCGGTCCGAGCCCGTGCTGCAGTGGTTCCGCCGCTGGCCTCCCAGAAGCGAGAGTCTGGCCGGACCTCGGGGCCGGCACGACGCCTGCAAACGTCGCGTCGGGCACCCTGGTGCACGGCGTCATTCTGACCGGACCGCCAACACCCCCTCCCAACAACTGATCTTCCTCGCCTCGCGGCGAGGGGCGTAGCGACCGGATTCCCCGGCCGCGTCCATTACGTCCGTTCCGGTCTCTGTACCGGGACAGGGAGATCAGATGAACACGCAATCCGCGAAGCCGGCGCCATGATGCGCGCCATCGCTTTCTTGATCGCAGCCACGCTGCTTCTCGTGACCGGTGTGGCCGCACAGGCCGCACCGGCGGACACGCTCACAATCGGCGAGGCGGTGCGGATCGCGCTCGCCGCCAATCCCATGCTGCGCGCCGCGCGTTCGGGCGCGGCGGCGGCGGCGCAGCGGATTGGACCCGCCGGCGCCCTGCCGGACCCTCAGCTCCAGTTCGGGCTGATGAACCGGATGCTGTCGCAATTCGGCTCAACCGACGATCCGATGACCATGAACCAGCTGCAGCTGATGCAAATGCTGCCGTGGCCCGGCAAGCTCGGCGGCGCCCGTCGGGCGGCGCGGCATACTGCGGCTGCCGCCAGCGCCGACGCCGACGAGCAGGAACGTATGCTCGCGGCGCGGGTCCGCATGGCCTACTTCGAAGCCGCCTACGCCGACCGGGCGCTCGAGGTGATGCGCCGCACGCAAGGCCTGCTGCGTGACTTCCTCGACGTGAGCACCACGATGTACGCCGTCGGCTCGGCGGTACAGCAGGACGTGCTGCGCGCACAGGTTGAAGTAGCCCGGATGAGCGAGGAGATCACGCGGATGGGCCAGGAGCGCGTGGCCATGGCGGCGCGGCTCAACGCGCTCCTGGGCCGGGCCGCTACGGAACCCATCGCCGCGCTCGAGCTCCCTGAGCCGGAGGCCGGCGACCTGCCGGGTGTGGATTCGCTCCTCGCCTGGGCGGCGACCGGGCGGCCGGCGCTCGTCGCGGGCACCGAGCGGGTTGCGGCCGCGGAAGCGGCGCTGTCCGCCGCGCGCCGGGAGCTGTTCCCCGATTTCTCGCTCGGCATGCAGTATCAGCAGCGCCCGCAGTTCCCCACGATGGTGAGCCTCATGGTGGGGATCAACGTGCCTGTCTTCGCCGGTTCGAAACAGCTCCCGATGCGACGGCAGATGGCTGCGATGCGCGACATGTCGGCGGCGGAGCTCCTGAACCTGCGCAACGAAACGGTCGCGCGGATCGTCGAGACCCGCGCCCGCGCCGAGCAGGACAGGAACCTGGTCCGGCTGTACCGCGGCAGCATCCTGCCGCAGGCCCGGGCCGCTGTGCAGGCGGCGCTGTCGAGCTACCGCGTCGGTCGCGTGACCTTCATGACCCTGGTGGACAATCAAATGACCGTGAACCGCTACGAGACCGAGACCTACCGGCTGCTCGCCGACTACCGCCAGGCGGTCGGGGAGTTGGAAGCCCTGGTGGGCAGGGAGGTGCAGCCATGAAACGGGGACTTGTGATGCTCACAACCGCTGTCGCCCTGATGGCCGCCGCCTGTCGCGCCAAGCCGAAGGCGAACGCGATGGCCGGGATGGACATGAGTGATTCGACGCCCGCGGATTCGGTTCCCGCGGAGCGGGCCCCGGTGCATCTGAGCGCCGAGCAGGCGCACGCCATCGGCGTGACGTTCACGGTCGTGGAGCGCGGGCCGCTGGCGCGCACCGTGCGGACGGTCGGCCAGGTCGTCGCGGCGGAGCCGGGTCTGGCTGACATCACCGCGAAGATCGACGGGTTCGTTGAGGAGCTGTACGTGGACGCCACGGGTGTCACGGTGCGCCGAGGCCAGCCGCTGCTCACGCTCTACAGTCCCATGCTCGTCGCGGCGCAGGAGGAGCTGCTCGCCGCCCAGCGGCTCGCGGCGGCCGTGGACTCGGCCGATCGGGAGACGTGGCGCAACGCGCAGGCGCTGCTGGCTGCCGCGCGGCGCCGGCTGGCCTACTGGGACATCTCGGCCGACCAGATAGAGCGCATCGAGCGCACCGGGGAGGTGACGAAGACGCTCGCCCTCACGGCGCCCGTCGACGGCGTCGTCCTCGATAAGATGGTTGTCGCGGGGCAATGGGTGACGTCCGGGATGAAGCTTTATCGGATCGCCGACTTGAGGACGGTGTGGATCGAAGGGGCGGTGTTCGAGCAGGACCTCGCGTTCATTCGGGTCGGCGCGCCCGTGCGTGCCGAGCTGGCGGCGTACCCGGGGCGGTTCGTC
>JBGPOM010000148.1:0-5438 GCA_041488075.1 Gemmatimonadota bacterium | reverse complement strand
GTCGATCGAGCGGCGGGCCAGGCGGGCGACCTTCTCCCCCCCCCCAGAGCCCATCGACCCCCCCATGAAGCTGAAGTCCATGACGCCAAGGTTGATCGGCCTCCCGTGCAACCGCGCGTAACCCGTGCGGATGGCGTCCAGCGGGCCGGCCTTCTTTGTAGCCGCCTTCAACCGATCGGCGTAGTTCTCGAACTTGAGGGGGTCGGCCGACTTGAGGTCCGCGAACAGCTCGTGCCACGACCCCTCGTCGACAAGGAGGTCAATGTACTCCTGAGCGCTGATGCGGCGATGATGCCCGCAACTGGGGCACACGTTGAGCGCCCGGATGAAGCGCTCTTTGATATCGATATGGCCGCACTCGTCACACTTCTCCCAGGCATCGGCGGGGATCTCGAGCCGGACTCGTTCGGTCGTGCGGTTCTTGCGTTCCTTCTTGAACCAGGCCATGAGTGCCCTGATAGGGGGGTGACGAAGGACACAAATTTGGGAGCGCCCGGCGGCGGACGCCAGCCCCGACGACCTAACTCGTTGTCAGAGTTCGGCGTAGCCTGACTGGCGCGACTCCCACGCGACCCGCACGGCGATCCCCACGCCGAGCGAGCAGGCGAGCAGGAACGACCCGCCGTAGGAGAAAAACGGGAGTGGAATGCCCGTGATGGGCATCAGGTTGATCGTCATCCCGATGTTCTCGACGATGTGCGTGAACAACATCCCCGCGATCCCGAAGACGCACAGGCTCGAGAAGGGATCGGTAGCCCGGCGCGCGATCCGCAGCAGGACGAAGAGGAGGCCGGCGAACAGTGCCAGGGCCACCACCACGCCCACGAACCCCAACTCCTCCCCCACGACCGAGAAAATGAAGTCGGTGTGCTGGGCGGGCAGGAAGGCGAGCCGCTTCTGCGTACCCGCCGTGAACCCCTTCCCGAGAAACCCGCCCGAGCCGACGGCCACCTTGGACTGGATGACGTGCCATCCCGTGGCCCGGGGGTCCACCTCCGGATTCAGGAAGGCGAGCAGGCGGTTCTGCTGGTAGGGGGCGAGCCGGTTCCAGAACGGCAGGGCGAACACGCCCATGGCGACGTTCGCGCCGACGACGGCCAGCCCCTCCCACAGGTAGGGGCGCCACCACAGCAGCAGGCCGCACAGCACGGCGATCCACACCCCCCAGGTGACGGTCGAGAACGCGAGCACGAGGCCGATCGCCGGGGACGCGAGCAGCAGCAGCAGCGACGGCTTGGTACCCGCCCAGAACAGCATGCAAAACAGGATGGCGATGAAGACGATCGCGCTTCCCAAGTCGGGCTGCAGCCCCACCAGGAGGCAGGGAATCCCGGCGATGCCACAGGGCGGGACCAGGTCGCGCAGCGTGGCGGGGGGCTCCCGCAGGCCAGCAAGCCAGCGGGACAGCATCAGGATCACGGCCAGCTTCGCCAGCTCGGCGGGCTGACCGAGGCGCAGGCCGCCGATCGCGATCCACGACTTGCTGCCGGCCGCGGTGCCCGCGCCGGTACCGAAGAGGAGCGTGATGGCCAGGAGGAAGACGGCGATGGCGTACACGAACGGCGTCGCCCACTCGAGCATCCGGGGTGACGTCCGGAACATGAGAAAGACGACGACGCTGCCGAGGGTCAGCCAGACCAGCTGGCGATGCCAGATGGTCGTGACGAACGTCGGGACCTCGGTCTGGCCGGCGGAATAGAGCGTGGCCAGCCCGTAAATGACGAGCGCCGAGACGACGCCGAGCAGCGGCCTATCGAGTTGGTGGAGGCGGGATAACACGGAGCGTGTCGGTCGGGGGTTGGATGGACCGGAGCGAGTCGCTGCGCGGCAGGATTGGCAGCTGGAACGGCTGCGGCGCCGAGTCCGTGGGCAGGGCGACGCGCAGGCCCGCGGCCACGCTCTCATCGACCCCGAGGTAGTGGGCGATGGTCCGGGCGACGAGCGGGGCGACCGCCGTGCCGTGCTGGGCGAACTCCACGATCGCTCCCACCACGATCTCCGGCTTCTCGGCGGGTCCGAACCCGATGAACCAGCCGTGATCCGGGCCGTGGGGGTTCTGGGCGCTGCCGGTCTTGCCCGCCATCGTCAGACTCGTGAGCCGCGAGCCGCGCGCCGTACCCTGCTCCACGACGGCGATCATCGCCTGCCGCAGCCCGGCGATCTGGTCGGGAGCGAGGTCGAGCGACAGGGAGACCCCGGTGGTGGGGCGTACGACGTACGCCGGCCGCACGCGTCCATCGCTCGCCAGCATCTGGTAGAGCCGCACCATGTTCGCGAGGGTCTGGGCGTTCTCGCCCTGCCCGATCGCGAGGTTGAGCGCGACGGCCGACGTCCAGCGCCGCGCCCCGTACAGCCGGTCGTAGTACTCGGGTCCCGTCGGGAATTCGGAGGGGATCTCGCTGGGCAGGTCGACACCCGTACGCCCGCGGAACCCCCACTCGTTCCCGTCCTCGAGCATCGACGTGACGCCGAGCTTGATTCCCAGCTGGTAGAAGTAGACGTCGCAGCTCTGGGCGATCGCCTCGGTGAGGGTCAGATCGCCGTGCCCCTCGGCCGACCAGCAGCGGAAGAAGCGGTTGCCGTACTGCAACCCGCCCCGGCAGGGAATCGGCATGTGGCTCCGGAACGTGACGATCCCGCGCTTCAGCGCCATCGCGGCGATGGCGAGCTTCCACGTGGAGCCGGGAGGGTAGCGCGTCTGAATCGCGCGGTCGAGCAGCGGCGTGGCGGGATTCTCGCTGACGGAGCGCCAGTAGTCGGTGGAGACCCCGCCGACAAACGCGTTGGGATCGAACCCCGGCGCGCTGTAGAGCGCGAGCACCTCACCGGTGTTGGGGTTGAGCGCGAGCAAGGCGCCCCGCTGCCCCGCCGGGAATGCGTGCGCGACGTAGCGCTGTAAGTCGAGATCGATCGTCGTGTGCAGCTCGGTGCCGGGGACCGGCTCGAGCGTCTGCACCGCTTCCGCTTCGCGCACCATGCGCCCCAGCGCGCTCACCTCCACGAACCGCACGCCGTCGGAGCCACGCAGCGAGTCGTCGTACTCGCGCTCGAGGCCGTCCTTCCCGACCAGGCCGCCGAGCCGCACCGTCCCGAACCGCTGGGTGGCGCGCTCCCCTTCGGTCACCTCGCCCAAGTACCCGACGAGGTGTGCGGCGACGGTGCTGTCGGGATAGTACCGCTTGGGCTCCGTCTGGATGAGGAGACCGGGAATCTCGATGCGTCGCTCTTCCAGCGCCGATACGAGGGCGAACGGCGCATCGCCGAGGACCAGAGCGGGCTGGTAGGGTGCGCGGCGCGCCCGCTGCAGCACACGCTGGATGGCGGCGCTGTCCAGCCGCGCCACGGGCGCGATGCGCGCCAGGGTGGCGCGCAGGCTCGCCTCCGGCCCGGGCAGGAGCGACACCGTGTACCCGGGCACGTTGTCGGCCAGGACCTTGCCGTTGCGGTCGAAGATGATCCCGCGCGGCGCCGGCAGGGGGATCGGACGGAGCCGGTTCGATTCCGACTGCAGCTGGTACTTGCCGTGTCCCAGAATCTGCGTCCGGAAGAACGCCACGACCAGTACGCCCAGCACCACCCACACGAACGTCCGCACGACCCGGAGCCGCCGATCGAGCAGATGCGGGTGCAGGGTGCTCACGCGTCGCCCAGGCGAATCGCCAGCCAGCGGCCGAACAGCCACAGCACCACGATCCCGACCGCCGCCGTGGTCAGGCTCTGCAGCGGCGACCACACCAGCAGCTCCCACCCCAGCTGCGCGCCCCCGAGCCGCCCCGAGGCGAGCAGCACGACCAGGTTGCGCAGCCACGTTCCGGCGAAGAAGAGGCAGCCGTTCACGAACACGTTTTCGGCGAAAAACACCGCCTTGGCCCACGACGACAAGTATCCAACGAGCGTGTGCGCCAGCGCCCCCGCGCCGAAGCTCGCCGGCGTGAGCGCGTCCCGCAGGAGTCCGACCACGAATCCCGCCGCCGCGCTCCGCCCCGGTTGCGCGCGAACCGTGTAGATCAGCAGCGCGAGCAGCAGGAAATCGGGCGCGATGCGGTCCCCACCCAGCCGCTCCCGCACCGTGAAATGCAGCACGACCAGCCCCACCAGGATCAGCACGTAGCGGTAGCGGTCGGTCTTTCTCATGGGTGCACCGAGTCGGCCTGGAACGCCCCGCGGAGGTCGGACCCGGGCCCACGGACCGCCGTGAGAATCATCACGTGCGACAGCGCCGCGGGATGGATCGCGGGCCGGATCAGGTACGTGCGCTCCCAGCCCTTCGCTTCGCCCGCGAGCCCCACGACGGTGCCGATCGGAATGCCACGGGGGAACACGCCCCCCAGCCCCGACGTGAGGATCACCGTCCCCTCGGGCACCTGCTGGCGGTAGGGCACCCCTTGCAGCTCGAGCAGCCACACCTCCGGTCCCGCCGCGCCATGCGGCGCGACGATCCCGCTCACACTCCCGTCCGCGGCGATCGCGCTCGCCCGGAACTCGGGGTTCGCCCACGTCAGCACCACGCTCGTCTTTGCATCGACCGTGGCCACGACCCCCACGAGCCCCTCGGGGCTCACGACCGGGGAGAGGGGATGTACGCCGTTGCGGCGTCCCGCCGACACGACGAAGGTGAGCGGGTTCGTGGGCTCGGGCTGGTGCAGCACTTCGGCGGGCACGTACCCCCAGGCGAGCCGAACGCCCAGGCCCAACAGGCTCCGCAGCCGCCCGTTCTCACTGCGCAGCTCCGGAAGGAACGTGGCGGCGAGAACGGCGGAGTCGCGCTGCGCGACGACGGCGTCGTAGTGGGCCCGGGCGGCGGAGAGCAGCTCGGTCTGTTGCTGGAGGGCGAGGAACGGCGCGAGCACGGTCTGGCGCAGTCCCTGCGCGATGGGATCGCGCCAGTTGTCGGGCAGGCTCATCGCGGCCACCGACAGCCCGACGCACCCCAAGAAGAGGAGCGTGTCGGCGCGCGATGCGTAGCGATCGGCTCCGAGCGCCATGCTCGTCCCCCCCCCTCCCCCCGCGGCTACGTCGTCAGGACGTTGCGGTACTTCTCGGGATCGTCGAGAATCCGCCCTACGCCCCGGACCACGCAGGTCATGGGGTCCTCGTCGAGGTGGATCGGGAGGCCGGTCTCCTGTTGCAGCAGCACGTCGAGGCCGCGGATCAGCGCACCCCCGCCCGTCATCACGATGCCGCGATCCACGATGTCCGACGCCAGCTCGGGCGGCGTGATCTCGAGCGCGCGGCGCACCGCGTCCACGATCTGTTGAATCGGCTCCTGCACCGCCTCGCGGATCTCGCTCGAGTGCACCCGCACCGTCTTGGGGATGCCGCTCACGAGATCGCGGCCCTTCACTTCCATCTCGCGCTCCTCGCCCACCGGCGCCGCCGAGCCGATTTCGATCTTGATGCGCTCGGCCGTCGGCTCGCCGATGAGGAGGTTGTAGTTC
>JBGPOM010000147.1:0-5457 GCA_041488075.1 Gemmatimonadota bacterium | reverse complement strand
GTTCCAGCCCCTCCAGATGGCGAGCACGCGCTTCCTGCCGCCCCCCGCGTGGCGCGACCGGATCGCGCCTACCGAGCGCAGCCAGGACGGGACGATCATCCGCGGCACGGTGCACGATGAGAATGCGTGGAGGCTCGGCGGTGTGTCGGGGCATGCGGGGCTGTTCAGCACGGCGGGGGACCTGGCGCGGTTCGCGGAATGGCTGCTGGAACAGCGTACGGGTGCGTTAACCCCGGGCCGCCGGCCCGGGCTTAACCAACCCGAAGTGGCGTCGAGGATTGTCCTTGAGTTTACCCGCCGCCAGGACCTGCCGCCGGGCTCCTCCCGCGCCCTGGGGTGGGACACCCCGTCGGAGAGCTCGAGCGCCGGCTCGAAGCTCGGGCCCCACGCGTTCGGCCATACGGGATTCACGGGCACGTCGATCTGGATCGATCCGGACAAGGACCTCTTCATCATCCTGCTCACGAACCGCGTGCACCCGACGCGCGAGAACGGCCGCATCGCCCGGGTCCGCCCGCGGGTGGCCGATCTCGTCGTGGACGCGCTCGGCGGCTCGCCCTAACGGCGCTCACTCCACGACGGTGCGCCAGCCGCGACGCGTCAGGTCGCGGTAGATGACGAAGCCCCCGATGAGACCAACACCGAGCAGCAGCAGCCCGGGTCCGGTCTCGTGGAGCAACAGCTTTCCTGTGCCGAACAACACGCCGTAGATCAGCGCGCACCCCGCGATCCAGTCGACGAGGTTAGCCAGGCCGCTGGACGAGGCCTGGACGTCCGGGGCCAGCGCGGCGATCGGCCCCCAGCCCCCCCGCGACGGCCGCGTGCGCCGATAGAATGCAACTAGGGTGTCGCGCGACTCCGGCGCCGTGAGGAATGTGACCGCGAGCCAGACGACGGTCGTGATACTCACCGTGATGATCATCATCCAGGCGAAGTCCAGCGGCTTGTTCGTGTCGAGGCCGCCGGCGGTTTGCAGCAGGACCGAAACAACGAACGCGGACAGCATGGCGGAGACCTCGCTCCACGCGTTGATGCGCCACCAGTACCAGCGCAACAGGAGCACTGCCCCGGTGCCGGCCCCGGTCACGATCAAGAGCTTCCACGCGCCGGCGATGGAGCCCATGTAGAACGTCACGACCGCCGAAACCACCGTGAGGAGCAGGGTCGCGAGCTTCGAGGCGTGCACGTAGTGCCCCTCGTTCGCGTCGCGCCGCACGAAGCGGCGGTAGAAGTCGTTGACGAGGTAGCTCGCACCCCAGTTGAGCTGCGTCGCGATCGTGGACATGTACGCGGCGGCGAACGCCGCGACCATGAGCCCGCGCAGCGACGACGGCAGATGGTCGATCATGACCCGGATGTAGCCTGTCTCCGGATCGGCGAGGCCGGGATAGAGAATCAGCGACGCCATCGCTACCAGGATCCAGGGCCACGGCCGGATGGCGTAGTGCGCGATGTTGAACCAGAGCGTGGCGAGCAGCGAATGCCGCTCGTCCTTGGCGCTGAACATGCGCTGCGCCACGTACCCGCCCCCGCCCGGCTCGGCCCCGGGGTACCAGGTCGCCCACCAGTTGAGCGAGATGTACACGAGGAACGTGAGCATCGGCATCCACGCCGAATTCACGTCGGGGACGAAGCTCAGGACGTCGCCGCGCCCGCTCGCGACCAACTTCGTCTTCATCGCGTCGATGCCGCCCACGGCCCGCACCGCGAACACGGCCAGAATGATCACCATGCTCATCTTGATCACGAACTGAAACAGGTCGGTGACCAGCACGCCCCACAGGCCGGAGAGCGTCGAGATCGCCGAGGTGAGCGCGATCAGCCCCAGCACGATCACGAGCGCTTCGACCTTCCCGATACCGAAGAGCAGCTGCAGGATCTTCACCATGGCCAGGTTGACCCAGCCCAGGATGATGCAATTGATCGGGATGCCGAGGTACAGCGCCCGGAAGCCGCGCAGGAAGGCGGCGGGCTTCCCCGCGTACCGGATCTCGGCGAACTCGACGTCGGTCATCACGCCCGAGCGCCGCCACAGCCGGGCGTAGAAGAACACGGTCAGCATGCCGCTCGCGACGAAGCACCACCACAGCCAGTTGCCCGCGATACCGTTGCGCGCCACCATCCCGGTGACCGCGAGGGGCGTATCTGCCGCGAACGTCGTCGCGACCATCGAGGTGCCGGCGAGCCACCAGGGCACGTTGCGCCCCGAGAGGAAAAATTCGCTCGTGCTTTGGCCGGCGCGCCGTTTGTAGTAGAATCCGATCGCGACGTTGAACGCGAAGTAGAGGCCGATGATCAGCCAGTCGGCGAAGGTGAGGTGCATAGGGGCTCCAATTGGGGGGACGCGCGGCGCCAAGGCAAGCGGGTGGGGGAAGCCACCGTTGACAGCGTCCCAGCTACCTTCTAAGTTGCGGCCAGACCGGAGGATAGTGATGAGCACCACTCAGAAGCCGACCTGCACACTGACCCTCACGGAGCGGGCGGGCGAGGAAGTCCGCAAGTTCCTGGCGGAAGAGCAAGCGGCCCCCGACACCGTGGGGCTGCGCGTCGCCGTGCTCCCCGGCGGCTGCTCGGGCTTCAAGTACAGCCTGAGCGTCGAACCCGAGCCCGCGGCCGACGACGTCGTCCTCTCGAGCGCGGGCGTCCGGGTGTTCGTGGACGAATTCAGCGCCCAGTACCTGAACGGCGTCGTCATCGACTACAAGAGCAACTTCCAGGAATCCGGTTTCGCGTTCGAGAACCCGAACGCGTCCGGCGGCTGCGGCTGCGGGTCGTCCTTCACCGTCTGACCGCGTTGCCGTCATCCGATTCGGCAGTCCCGGCCCGCGCCCGTCGCGGGCCGTCTTGTATGCGGGAAGCCTGAGCCGTGCGCCCACTCGACATCGCCGTCATCGTCGTGTACTTCGCCGCCGTCATGGCGGCGGGGCTGCTGCTCGCCGGCCGCCAGCGCGACGCGTCGGACTACTTCCTGGGGCATCGCGGCCTCCCCTGGTGGGCCTTGATGCTGTCGGTCGTCGCGACGGAAACGTCCGCGCTCACGGTCATCTCCGTGCCCGGCATCGCCGCGCGCGGCGACCTCACGTTCCTGCAAGTCGCGTTCGGATACCTGGTGGGTCGGATCGGCGTCGCCGCGCTGCTGTTGCCGGGCTATTTCGAGGGCACCCAGGATACCGCGTATCAGCGTTTGGAGCGGCGCTTTGGCCCGGGCGCGCGCCGCACCGCGTCCGCAGTCTTCTTGCTCACCCGCGCCCTCGCCGACTGCGTTCGCATCTTCGCGACCGCCATTCCACTCGCGATCATCACGCACTGGAGCTTCACAGCGGGGATCGTGGCGATCGGGTTCGTCACACTTGTCTACACGTGGGTAGGCGGTCTGCGCGCGGTTGTCTGGGTCGACGTCATTCAGCTCGGCGTCTATCTCCTGGGCGGCATCGCCACGTTGATCGTGGCCACGCATCTGGCAGGCGGCGTGGACGCCTTCGGGCGCGCTTGGGCGGAGGGGAAGCTCGCGACGTTCGATTTCCGGTCCTCATTATCCGTGCTCTACACGTTCTGGGGCGGCCTCATCGGCGGGGCCTTGCTGTCCGCGGCGTCCCACGGCACGGATCATCTGATCGTGCAGCGGCTGCTCGCCGCCCGCGGGCTCAGGGACGCGCAGCGCGCGCTCATCGGCTCCGGGATCTTCATCATCGCGCAGTTCGCCCTCTTCCTGCTGGTGGGCACGAGCCTCTGGCTCGCGGGCGCGGATCTCCCGGGGATGCGCAGTGACGCGATCTATCCCACCTTTGTCGTTACGCACCTGCCGGCAGGACTCGCCGGGCTCGTCGTTGCCGGCATCCTCGCCGCCGCCATGAGCAGCCACGCGTCGGCAGTCAACTCCCTCGCCTCGGCGTCCACCCACGACTTTTACGCCCCCCTCACCGGGCGCCAGGACCCCGAGCACCTCTTGTGGGTGGGCCGCTGGCTCACGCTGGTCTGGACAGCGGTGCTCGTCGTGGGCGCGATCGCATTCCGTGACGAGAACACCCCCGTCGTACAGCTGGCGCTCAGCGTCGCCTCGCTCACCTACGGAGGACTGCTCGGCACCTATCTCCTGGGCGGGTTGTGGCCCCGCGCCCGCCAGCGTGATGTCATCGTCGCGATAGTCACTTCGGTGGTGGTCATGACACCGATTGTGTTCGCCCGCGTCTTCCTCAAGCTGCTTCCCGACCCCGACCCGGAGGCGCTCGTGTTGGCGAGCAAGCTCGCCTGGCCGTGGTACGTGCCGCTGGGGACGGCGGTCACGGTGTTCGTTGGCATGGTGTCCTCCGCATTCGGGCGTCAGGCGGTCGCGCGATGACGGCGCCGACGGTCTTCTTTCTCGGCATTGACGCCGGTGGCTCCCACACCGCCGTCGTCGTCGGTGACGGCGACGGGCGGATCCTGGCGCGCGCCGAGGGACCCGGATCCGCGATGCGCCCGGGCGGCGCGGAGGCTTCGGCCGCAGTGATCGCCGACATCGCCCGGCGCGCCGCCGCAGCGGCCGGCGCTATGCTCCCCGCCGACGCCGCGATGGTGGGCGCCGCGGGCGCGGGCCGTGAGCCCGAGCAGCACCAGCTTGCCGCCGCGCTGATCGCCGCGCAGGTGGCTCGACGGGTCCGCGTCGCCGGCGACAGCGAGGTCGGCCTGGCCGCGGCGTTCGGCGACGGGCCGGGGATTCTCATCAACGCCGGCACGGGGTCGATCGCCTTCGCCCGCGGCCCGGACGGCCGCCTGCACCGCTCCGGCGGGTACGGATGGCAGCTCGGTGACGAGGGAGGTGGCTACTGGCTGGGGCGGCGCGCGTTGGCCGCGGCGGCGCGCGCGACCGATGACCCCGAGGAGTCGTCCACCTTGCTCGAGCGTCTCCTCGTGGCGCTCGGCCTCAGCCACATGGACGACCTGATCCGCTGGACGGCGACGGCGAACCCGGCCCAGATCGCAGCGCTGGCGCCCCACGTCTTGAACGCGGCGCGGGAGGGCGAGGCGGTCGCGCAGCGCGCCGTGAACGAGGCGGCGGCGGAGCTGGCACGGCTGGTGGGCGTCCTGGCACGCCACTTCCCGGGCGCCGCGCCCATCCCCACCGCCACGGCGGGCGGGTTGCTGCGTCCGACCTCGCCGTTGCTCCCGGCGCTGCGCGCCGCGTTGACGGCCCATGTACCGCGGGCCCATCTCATAGACGGGCCCGTGGATGCCCCGGTGAGGGCCGTCCAGCTCGCGGCGCGGCTGATCTAGGCTTCACGCCGCCGCGTCGAGTTGCTCCCCCGCGTTCAGCGCTTTCGGGTCCCAGTCGCTTTCTGTGCGCGCGACGTAGACGGCGGCGCTCATATCTCCGACCACGTTGACCGTCGTGCGGCACATGTCCAGGATCCGGTCCACCCCGAGGATGATCGCGATCGACTCGGGCGGCACCCCGACGGTGGCGAGCACGACCATGAT
>JBGPOM010000146.1:0-5471 GCA_041488075.1 Gemmatimonadota bacterium | reverse complement strand
GACTTCAACGTCTCCGAGGCCGAGCGCGGGATCGTCTACATCGACGAGATCGACAAGATCGCCCGCAAGTCCGAGAATCCCAGCATCACACGCGACGTGTCGGGCGAGGGCGTGCAGCAGGCGCTGCTCAAGATCCTCGAGGGCACGGTGGCGAGCGTGCCGCCGCAGGGCGGCCGCAAGCACCCGCAGCAGGAATACATCCAGGTCAACACCAAGGACATCCTGTTCATCTGCGGCGGCGCCTTCGACGGCCTCGAGAAGATCATCGAGTCCCGCACCGGCCGCCGCCAGATCGGCTTCACCAAGGAAGAAGTCGCGCAGGGCGTCGCCGACAAGGTGAAGCGCAATCCCTTCGCGGACGTCGAGCCGGACGACCTGCTGCGCTACGGCCTGATCCCCGAGCTGGTGGGCCGCCTGCCGGTCACGGTCCCGCTCGAGGCGCTCGACGAGGACGCGCTCGTCCGGATCCTGGTCGAGCCGAAGAACGCCCTGGTGAAGCAGTACCAAAAGCTGTTCGAGCTCGAAGACGTGCGCCTCACCATCGAGAAGGACGCGCTGCGGGCGATCGCCCAGAAGGGCATCAAGCGCGGCACGGGCGCGCGGGGCCTCCGGGCGATTCTCGAAGAGATGATGACCGAAATCATGTTCGAGCTGCCCAGCCGCGACGACGTGCGCGAGGTGGCGATCACCGCCGAGTGCGTCACCGCCGGCCGGGCGCCGCTGCTCGTGACCGAGCGCCCGCGCCAGAAGAAAGAAGCCTGACCGACCCGATCTTCCGCGGCTCGTTCCCCCGGGCCGACGTCGCGCTCGATCCTCCGCTTCCCGAAGTCGCCTTCATCGGCCGCGCCAACGTCGGCAAATCGAGCCTGCTCAACGCCGTCACCGGCGTCAAGCTCGCGAAAGTCTCCGGCACGCCAGGGAAGACGCGGATGCTGAACGTCTATGCGGTGCGTGGGGCGTGGGACGTGGGGCGTGGGACTGCGCCGTCACTGACCCACGCCCCACACCCCACGCCCCACGCCCTGTACTTTCTCGACCTCCCGGGGTACGGATACTCGCGCGCCGGCAAGGCCGATCGCACCGCCTTCCGGCGCCTCGTGCGCCACGCGCTGGGCCGGGTGCGGCTGGCCGGCGTCGTCTGGCTGCTCGACATCCGCCACGAGCCCTCGGCGGACGACCGCACCATGCAAGACCTGCTCGCCGAACGCGAAATGCGCGCGCTTGCGGCCCTCACCAAGGGAGACAAGGTTCCGCGGGGCGAGCGCCGGCGCCGCGAGCAGGAGCTGCGCGCGACGCTCGGGCTCCCGGAGGATCAGGTGATCGTCACGAGCGCGCGGACGGGTGAGGGCATTCCGGAGCTGCGCGAAGCGATCGCGGGGTTGATTGGAGGAGCAAATGCAGGTGGTTAGGCGGTTAGGCGGTTGGTCGGTTAGGGGGGCAGTGCTGGCGATGGCACTGCTAACCGCCTATCCGACTAACCGCCTATGCGCCCAGGACACGATCCCGCCCGGCTACGGGACCCTCAAACGCGACGACATCGTCGTGCGCTTCGCGACCGGCACCGTCGAGATCCAGTTCCTGCCGCTCGACGAGCACGTCATCCGCCTGCTCGCCACCGACACCTACCAGTCGCTCACCCAGCTGATCGGGAACCGTCAGGACGACCTCGCCGCCGCAGCGCAGCGGGCCGGCGTGGACCACCCGACCCTCGTGCTCGTCACCTTCTACGGCCTGGTGCCCCAGGCGCGCTTCAACCCGGAAGACGTGAACGTCACGAGCCGGGGGCGTCTGTTCCGCCCCGTGGGCATCGTGCCCCTGTCGCCGACGTGGGGCTCCTACGAGCTCGAGGCGCGGCAGCAGGCCGTCGCGATCTACCTGTTCGAGAAGGGGATCAGCTTCCGCGAGACCCTGTCGGTGAGCTACCAGGGGCTCGCCAACGAGTCCTGGAGCCGGGCGCTGCGCCTGCTGGACCAGGAACGGGCGCGCGTCAGGGCGCGGGCGCAGGCGGCGCTGCCCCCGGCCCCCCCGCCCCTTTAGGCAGCAGCACCCGCCCCTCCAGCTCCGGCGTCCACCGCACGCGGCCCGAATCCGCGCACACCACGCTCACCCGCCACCGCTCGACCCGGGGCGCGAGCGCCAGCGCGCGAGCGCAGCCGATCGCGAAGAAAGCGGTCGACCAGGCATCGGCCGCGATGCCGCTCGGCGCCAGCACCGTGACCGAAGTGGTACGCCCTGCCCGCGACGCCGTGCGCACCGAGCCACCGCGCATCTCGACCGCCGCCAACGCGTCGAGCGAGTTGTCCGGGTCGGCGATCCCCACTGTCCGCCGGGTGCCCCGGGCGCCCACCCAGAGAAACTGGCCCCCGAGGTCGAGCAGCGCGCTGTCGGCCGCGCCCGCGAGCACCAGGGCCGCGCGGTCCAAGGCATCGCCCTCCGTGACGTCAGCGGCATCGAGCGCGACACCCGTCCACCGGCGGATATCGCGCCGGAGGGAGTCGAACGCGATGGCACGGCGTGGCCCGAGCGAGTCGCGCAGCGCGTCGAGAATGCGACCCAACCGGGCGGTGTCGGGCCCCCACGCCGCGGCGGACATCATCGTGCTCATCACCGGCCACGCTCGCGACACGGCGGCCTGGCGGGGTGCGTCGCCGCACGCGGCGGCGAGGATGAGGGCGAGGGTGGGGCGAGCCACAGGTCCCATAGCGAACCGACAAGATAGTTTGCTCCGGCGACTCCCGCCCCTTATACTGCCGCGCGCACGCGAAAGACCGGCCATCGTGGATTCCCTGCTCCAGCACCCCATCCTCTTCGCCACTCTGGGCCTCGTCACGCTCGGGTTGGCGGCCGCGCTGTGGCGGCTGTGGCGAAAGCTGGTGCGGTCGGAGCGCGAACGCCGCCGCGCGGCGGAGGAGCTGAACCGGCGGCTCTCGGAGCTCTTCTCGCTCCAGGAGCTGTCATACGTCCTCTCCGATTCGCTCGAGCTCGATCGGATCGTCGAGCAGGTCGTGCGTTACGCCGTGCGCTTCCTCGACGCCCAGGGCGCCCTGCTGGCGTTGGCGGGGGAGACTCCGGCCGACCCGTTGCGCGTCGCTGCCGCCGAGGGCACCCTCACCGCGCTGCGCGGCCGGGCCATTCCCGCCGACGACCCCGGTCTCGTGGCACGCTCCACCAGCAGGGAGCACCTCGAGCTGGTCCGCAATTCGGGGGGCGAGCCCATGCGCCTCGTCAGCGACGTCCAGGCGGCGTCCGCGGCCGCCGTGCCGCTGCGCGCCCACGGGGCCGTCATCGGCACCCTCGTGATCGCCGATCCCCGTGAGGGGATCTTCGTGTCGCAGGATCTCCGGCTCCTTTCCACCCTCGCGACGCACGCGGCGGTCGTGATCGCCAACGCGCGCCTCTTCGAGATGGTGCGCCGCGCCAAGGAACAATGGGAGACGGCGTTCGACGCGCTGAGCGAGGGAATCGCCGTGGTGGACGACGAGGGGCGGGTGCGCCGGGCGAACCGCGCCCTCGCGGCCCTGCTCGGCGCCCCGCTGCCCAGCGTCATCGGCACGCATCTGTGTCAGGCCCTGCTCGGTAAGTCGCACGCGCTGATGGAGCTGCTCGAGGCCGCGCGGCGGGGCGACCACCCCCCCGCCTTGGTCACGCGCTCCGAGCGCCTTGGGGGGGGGGGCAGCACCCTGCGCGTGAACGCCGCGCGGATCCCGAGCGCGACGCGCGACCAGAGCGTCGTCGTGCTCGTCGAGGACGTCACGGATCAGCAGGCGCTGGAAAGCCAGCTGATCCAGAGCGAGAAGCTCGCCGCGGTCGGGCAGCTCGTCTCGGGCGTCGCGCACGAGCTGAACAACCCGCTGACCTCGATCGCCGGCCTCTCGGAGTTCCTGCTCGAACAGAAGGAGATCTCGAAGAAGGATCGCGGGCACCTGAAGGTGATCTACGAGCAGGCGGAGCGCGCCGGGCGCATCGTGCGCAACCTGCTGACGTTCGCGCGCCCGGGGCCCGCCGAGCGCTCGCCCGTGGATCTGAACGACGTGACGCAGCGCACGCTGCTGCTGATGGAATACGACCTGAAGCTCAAGGGCATCGACGTGCAGCGCGAGCTGGGGGTGGCGCTCCCCGCCGTGCTCGGCGACCGCCACAACCTGCAACAGGTGGTCCTGAACCTCCTCACGAACGCCGCGCAGGCCGTGGCCGAGAACCGCGCGGGCCTGCCCCGGGTGATCACCATCTCCACCTGGTTCGACGACCACGTGCACCTGCGGGTGGCCGACACCGGTCCGGGCATGACCGACGCCGTGGCGCACAACGTCTTCACGCCGTTCTTCACGACCAAGGAGCCGGGCCAGGGAACGGGCCTCGGCCTCTCCATCACCTACTCCATCGTCGAGAACCACGGCGGCCATATCACGGTGGAGCGCCCCTCGGGCGGGGGGAGGGCGGGAGGCGCCTCGTTCCGCGTCGACCTGCCGCCCGCGCCACCCGGCACCGTCGTCCCCGCCCCACCGGCGCGGGCCCGGGTGCCGGACGCGCCGCCCGCCAAGCGGACGATTCTGCTCGTGGACGACGACCCGGCGGTGCGACGCATGGTCAAGGCGCTGTTCGGGCGGGACGGGCACGCCGTGGAAGTCGCGCGCAATCCACAGCACGCACTGGAGCTGGCGCAGCGGGGCGGCTTCGACCTCATCATTGCGGATGCCCGCGCCGCGGCCGGCGGCGAGAAGTTGTTCGTGGAGGAGCTGGTGAGGCGCCTGCCCGAGCTGCGGGGCCGGACCATCGTGGCGACGGGCGACGTGCGGCCCGGCACGGAGGAAACGCTGACGCGACTCGGCCTGCGCTACCTCCGCAAGCCTTTCAACCTCCGGGATCTGCGGGACGAAGCGGCGCGCTTGTGGGCGGCGACCGCGCTGTCGTAGGCCTCGGCGGGCCAGCCGTACGTCCCGAGATTCACCGCTCCACCCGGCGCGAACCGCACGCCCTCGCCGAGCAGTAAGGCCCGCTGCAGCACGGCGCTGTGATCCTGGTTCGACAGGGAGATGCGGCCCGCCATGTTGATGACGCGCCACCAGGGCACGTCGTTTTCCTCGGGCAGCGCCGAGAGGGCCCAGCCCACGGTGCGAGCCGCGCCCGGCCGGCCGGCGAGCCGGGCCACGATGCCGTAGGTCGCCACGCGCCCCTTCGGGATGTGTCGCACGACGCGGTAGATCCGATGGTAGAAGGGGTTCACGAATCCTAGGATACCCTCAGCACGTCTTCCAGCAAGCCCGCGTCCCCACCCCCCAGTATTGACAAAATGTCATCCAGTGCTCTGCGCTCCCGGGGCCAGGCGAACCGCCGGGCGGCCTCCGCGGGCCCGAGCCACTCCGCGCGATCGTGCTCCGGCGAGAGCCGCGGCGCCGCGCCCGCCGCGACGAACGCCGCGAACACGGGGATCAGCGCGAGCTCGTCGCTCGCATGCTGGTAGAACGCCTCTG
>JBGPOM010000145.1:0-5482 GCA_041488075.1 Gemmatimonadota bacterium | reverse complement strand
GGAGCTGCACGCGGGGGACATCGGGGCCGTGGCGAAGCTGCGTGACACGCACACCAACGATACCCTGTCGACGAAGGAGCTGGGGCTCGTGCTCCCCAAGATCCCATTCCCCGAGCCGGTGATCACGCTCGCGGTCGAAGTGAAGCAGCGGGGGGAAGAGGACAAGCTCTCGACGGGGCTCCACAAGCTGCACGAGGAGGACCCCACGTTCCACCACGAGTTCAACGCCGAGCTGGGGCAGACGTTGATCCGCGGGCTCGGGGAGCGGCACCTCGAGATCGTCGTGGGGCGGCTGGCGCGGAAGTTCGGCGTCCATGCCCAGACCACGAAGCCGCGGATCGCCTACCGCGAGACGTTCCGCGGCAAGGCCGAGGGCCAGGGGAAGCACAAGAAGCAGACCGGCGGCCGGGGCCAGTACGGCGACTGCTGGATCCGGATCGCGCCGCTGCCGCGCGGCTCGGGGTTCCAATTTGCGGACGAGATCGTGGGCGGGGTGATTCCGCGCCAGTACGTCCCCGCGGTGGAGCGGGGCGTCGTCGAAGCGGCGCTGAAGGGGCCGGTGGCGGGATACCCCGTCGTGGACTTCAAGGTCGAGGTGTACGACGGCTCCTACCACGACGTGGATTCCAACGAGATGTCGTTCAAGATGGCCGGGATCCTGGCCTTCCGGAACGTGAGCTCGAACTGCAGACCGGTCCTGCTCGAGCCGATCATGGACGTCGAGGTCTTCACCCCGGACGACTACCAGGGCGCCGTGATGGGCGACATTTCCTCGCGCCGCGGCCACATCCTCGGCACCGAGAAAGACGGCCGGCTCACGAAGGTCAAGGCGCTCGTCCCCGAAGCGGAGCTGGACCGCTACGCGACGACGCTGCACTCGCTCACGCACGGGCGGGGGACGTACCGCATGAAGTTCCACGTGTATCAGGACGCGCCCCCCGACGTCGCGGCGAAGGTGACGGAGGGGCGGAAGAAGGAACTCGAGGAGGCGAGGAAGGAGTGAGCGACCTTCTCGATCGCGTCCGCACCGCCCTCGCCGACCGCTATGCCGTCGAGCGGGAGATCGGCCAGGGCGGCATGGCCACGGTCTACTTGGCGCAGGACCTGAAGCATCATCGCCCGGTCGCGGTGAAGCTGCTCCATCCTCACTTGGCGGCCAACCTCGGTCCCGACCGGTTCCTGCGCGAGATCCAAATCGCAGCGCGGTTGCAGCATCCCCACATCGTGCCGCTGTATGACTCCGGGCAAGCCGGCGACCTGTTGTACTACGTGATGCCCTACGTTTCGGGGGAATCGCTCCGCCAGCGGCTCGAGCGGGAGCCGCAGCTGCCCCTCGAGGACGCCACGCGGCTGGCGCGGACCGTCGCGGTCGCGCTGGACTACGCCCACCGCCAGCAGGTGGTGCACCGTGACATCAAGCCGGAGAACGTCATGCTGCACGAGGGCGAAGCCCTCGTCACCGATTTCGGGATCGCCAAGGCGGTCAGCGTCGCGGGTAAGGAGACGCTCACCCGGACCGGCATGGCGGTCGGCACGCCGGCGTACATGAGCCCGGAGCAAGCAGGAGGCGAAACGGAGCTCGACGGGCGGAGCGACGTCTATTCGCTCGGCGCCATGCTCTACGAGATGCTGACAGGGGTGGCGCCGTTCACCGGGCCGACGGCGCAGTCCATCATCGCCCAGCTGTTCACGGAGTCGGCGCGCCCCCTACACGAGCGGCGGGAGGGCGTGCCCGAGTGGCTCGAGCGTTCGGTGATGAAGTCTCTGGCGAAGACGCCTGCCGAGCGGTACGGCACGGTGGCGCAGTTCGCCCAGGCGCTCACCTGGCCCGCGGGCGGGTCGACGCCACCCGGTAGCCCGGCCGGCGGGGCCGCCGCGAAGTCGATCGCGGTGCTGCCGTTCGTCAATATGAGCGCTGATCCCGAGAACGAGTACTTCACCGACGGGATCTCCGAGGAAATCATCAACGCCCTCACCAAGATCCAGGCACTGCGCGTGGCGTCCCGGACCTCGGCATTTGCGTTCAAGGGGAAGAACGAGGACATCGGGGAGATCGGCCGCAAGCTGAAGGTTGCGACGGTGCTGGAAGGGAGCGTCCGCAAGGCGGGGCTCAAGCTCCGGGTGACGGCCCAGCTCGTGAACGTCGCCGACGGCTATCATCTCTGGTCCGAGCGTTATGACCGCCAGCTGGAGGACGTATTCGCGATCCAGGACGAGATCGCCGAGAACATCGTCAAGGCGCTGCGGGTGGTGCTGAGCGAGGAGGAGAAGCGGGCGATCGAGAAGGCGCCGACCGAGAGTGTGCAAGCCTACGAGTACTACCTGCGCGGGCGCCAGTTCTTCCACCAGTTCCGCCGCACGGGCATCCAGTTCGCGCGGCGAATGTTCGACCGCGCCATCGAGATCGATCCCAAGTACGTGCTCGCCTACGCCGGTGTGGCCGACTGCTGCTCGTTTCTCTACATGTACTGGGACGGCAGCAAGGCCAACCTCGAAAGTGCAGAGTCCGCGAGCCGCAAGGCGCTCGAGCTCGATCCCGAGCTCGCCGAAGCGCATGCCTCCCGGGGATTCGCGCTGTCCCTGAGGCGGCAGTACAGCGATGCACAGCGGGAGTTCGAAACGGCGATCCGGCTCAACCCCAAGCTCTACGAAGCGCACTATCTGTACGCGCGAGCGTGCTTTCAAGAAGGCAAATGGGAAGAGGCCGTGCGCCATTACGAGGACGCCTCCCGTGTGCGACCGGAAGACTATCAGGCGCTGCTGCTGATGCAGGCCCCCTTGAAGGGGCTCGGCCGCAACGTCGAGGCCGAGGCGGCGGTGCGAAAGGGGTTGCAGGTTGCCGAGAAGCACCTCGAGCTGAATCCGGACGACGCGCGGGCTCTCTACCTGGGTGGTGGGGCTCTGGTCCAATTGGGCGAGCGGGAGCGGGGGCTCGAGTGGGCGGAGCGCGCGCTCGCCATCGACCCGGAAGATCCAGCCGTCCTTTACAACGTGGCGTGCGCCTACGCGTTCCTGGGGCGGACCGACGACGCGATCGCCTGCCTCGAGAAAGCCGTCGAACACGGCTTCGGACACCGCGAATGGCTCGAGAATGACTCCGACATCGACTCAGTGCGCGGCGATCCGCGGTTCAAGGCACTCCTCACGAAGCTGTGAGGAGGCCTGTACTAGCACATCACGACCTTGGCCCAGGAGGAAGAGCACCGATGAGAGCGACGATTGTGTGTATCGCCCTGGCCGCCGTGGGCGCGGCCTGCCGGCCGGCCGCCAGGACCGGGGAGGGGGCGCCGATCAAGGCCGCCTCCGTCGGCGGCTTCTCTACGCCCGAGTCCGTGAAGTGGGACTCGGCGCAGGACGTCTACTTCGTCTCGAACATCAACGGCGCGCCGAACGCGAAGGACGGGAACGGCTTCATCAGCCGGGTCGGGCCCGCCGGGATGGTGACGGACAGCGCGTTCATCACCGGCCTCAATGCGCCCAAAGGGCTGGCGCTCGTGGGCGACACGCTGTGGGTCACCGACATCGACGTCGTGCGCGCCTTCAACGCCCGCACCGGCGTGCCGGGCGCGACGGTGGCCGTCCCGGGCGCGATCTTCCTGAACGACATCGCGGCCGCGCCCGACGGCTCGCTCTACGTGACCGACACCGCGATCCGCTTCGGCGCAGCGGGCATCGAGCATCTCGGCACCGACCAGATCTTCCGCATCGCGCCCGACCGCAAAGTCAGCGTCGCCATCAAGAGCGACACGCTCGCCCGCCCCAACGGGATCACCTGGGACGCGGCGAATGGACGGTTCATCGTCGTGCCAATCGGAGGAAAATCACTCTTCGCCTGGAAGCCCGGTGATGCCGCCCCCACGGTCATCGGCACGGGACCAGGGGGATTCGACGGCGTGGAGATCGCCGCCGGCGCGATCTGGGTGTCGAGCTGGGCGGACTCGAGCGTGTACCGGTACGTGAACGGCCAGGGTACGAACCTGATCAAGGGCGTGCCGAGCCCGGCCGACATCGGCTACGACGCGAGGCGGAACCGCCTGTTGATTCCGATCTTCACGGGGAACCGCGTGGAGATTTGGCAGCTGCAGTAGCGGGCTGCTGTTGCGTCAGGCAATGCAGCGTCCCGAGTCCCCACACCAGGTCCACGGCGTGGATTCCAACCACGGGGCGGTCTGAGAACACCTCGGAGAGGATCCCCAGGGCCACGCGGTCCTGGGGATCGTTGAAAGTCGGAACGAGTACGGCCGCGTTCGCCATGTAGAAATTGGCGTAGCTCGCGGGCAACCGCAGCCCGTCGAAGACGAGCGGCGCCGGCATCGGCAGGTCCACGACTTCGATGGTTGACCCGTCCTCGGTGCGCGCCCCCTGCAGCCGCTCGCGGTTCTCGGCGAGCGGCCGGCAGTTCGCGTCGGACGGGTCGTCCTCGCGGCACACCACCACCGTCCGCGGGCCCACGAAACGGCACAGGTCGTCCACATGCCCGTGCGTATCGTCCCCCGCGATCCCCTTGCCCAGCCAGACCACGTTCGTCGCGCCGAGGGAGTCGCGCAGCACGCCCTCGAGCTCGGCGCGCGAGAGCCCGGGGTTCCGAACCTGGACCGCGGGGTCCAGGAGGCATTCTTCGGTCGTCAGGAGCGTTCCCAACCCGTTCACGTCGATGCTGCCGCCCTCGAGGATGATAGCCCGGCCGCGGGCCTTGGGCTCGAGCAGCCGCAGCTTGAGCCGCTTGGCGGCAAGGCCGGGGATCTTGTCGTCCTTCTTCCAGTCGGGATACTTGGCCCAGGCGTTGAAATGGAACCGGGCGATCGCGACTTCGGGGTGAGGTCCTTCGCGCTTGACGAAGATCGGGCCGAAGTCCCGCGTCCACCCGCGGTTCGTGGGGAAGCGGAAGAACTCGACCTGGGAAAGGTCCACGCCGCACTTCGTCAACGTCCGGTGCGCGTGCCCCTCGTGTGCCGCGGAGTTGACGAGGATCCGGACGATCTCCCCGGGCGCGAGCTTCCGGACGATCTCGCCGTACGCCCACGGGATCGGAGCGAACTTCCCGGGCCAGTCGCGCTTGTTGTGGGGCCAACCGATCCAGGTCGCCGCGTGCGGCTCCCACTCGGCGGGCATGCGGAAGCCGATGACGGAGGGAGGCACCTGCTAGTCGGTGAGGAAGCGGCGCTCGAGGCCGCCGTACGCGTCGGTGCGGCGGTCCCGGAGGAACGGCCAGTTGCGGCGGACCTCCTCCACCCGCCCGAGGTCCACCTCGGCGACGAGCAGCGCTTCCTGGTCGGCGGGCGCCTCCGCTACCACTACGCCGAAAGGATCGGCGAGGAAGGAATGCCCCCAGAATTCGATCCCCGGTCCTTGACCGTCGAGCGTCTCCAAGCCGACCCGGTTCACCGCCGCCACCCAGCAGCCGTTCGCGATCGCGTGGCTGCGCTGGATGGTCCGCCAGGCGTCGAGCTGCTGCGCGCCGACCGTCCCCTTCTCGGCCGGG
>JBGPOM010000144.1:0-5495 GCA_041488075.1 Gemmatimonadota bacterium | reverse complement strand
CAAGGGGTCGGAAGTGCACGACGAGATCCTCCCCGGCTTCGCGCGGGCGACGAACCGCGCCGGAGGCACGGAGGGCGGCATGACGACCGGGGAGCCGCTCGCGCTGCGCGTGGCGATGAAGCCGATCTCGACGTTGATGTCGCCCCTCAAGACGGTGGACCTGAAGACGGGCGCGCCCGCCCAGGCACAGTCCGAGCGCTCGGACGTGACGGCGGTGCCCGCGATGGGCGTGATCGCCGAGGCGATGATGGCGCTCGTGCTCACGCAGGCCCTGCTCGAGAAGTTCGGCGGGGACGCGCTGAGCGAGCTGAAGCGCAACGTGGAGGGCTACCTGGCGCGGGTGGATGCCCGCACGCCGAAGAGAGGGGGAGCCGCGTCATGAAGCAGCACATCGTCCTGATCGGCTTGCCGGGCTCGGGGAAGACGACCGTCGGTCGCCTCGTCGCCGAGCAGCTGCACGCGGGGTTCGTGGACATCGACTCGATCCTGAATCGCAAGGAAGGGAAGCCGATCGCCATGATCTTCGCCGAGAAGGGCGAGATCGCCTTCCGCGAGATGGAGCGCAAGGAGATGGAGGCGGCGCTGGCGAACCCGCCCGCGGTCATCGCGCCGGGGGGTGGGTGGGCGGCGCAGCCGGGGGCGCTCGAGGCTGCAAAAGCCGCGAGCTATGTGATTTACTTGAAGACGCGCCCCGGGACGGCCGCGGCGCGCGCCATCCCGTCGGGAACCCGCCCGGTGTTAATGGGTGAAGACCCGGAGGCGCAGATGCGCGCCCTCATCAAGGACCGCGAGCCGTTCTACACGCAGGCCCACGCCAAAGTGGAAACGGACCGGAAGACCCTGGAGCAGGTTGCCGCGGAGGTCGTCCGGCTTGCGCAGACCAGCGCGGGATGGTGAAGATGCCTTCCTGCGGGTTTGACGAAAGGTTGATCGGTGGCAGCTAAGAAGCGTGCAGTGAAAGCGAAGACGCCCAAGGCAAAGGCTCGACGCAAGACGGGCGCGGCGCGCCCCGGGGCCACGCCCCGGGGTTCAGGCGCGCTCGTCATCGTCGAGTCGCCCACCAAAGCGAAGACGATCGGTAAGTACCTGGGCCGCGGCTATACGGTGAAGGCGACCGTGGGCCACGTCCGGGATCTTCCCAAGCGCGAGCTGGGCGTCGACGTAGAGAACGGCTTCACGCCCAAGTACGTGACGATCAAGGAAAAAGCCAAGACGCTCGCCGAGATCAAGAAGGCGGCCAAGACGTCCTCACGCGTGCTGATCGCCACCGACCCCGATCGCGAGGGCGAGGCGATCGCCTGGCACGTCGCCTCCCAGCTGAATGGCGACAATGGGAAGATCCGGCGGGTGCTGTTCCACGAGATCACCAAGGACGCCGTGGCGCAGGCGCTCGCGCACCCGCTCGATATCGACCAGCGCAAGGTGGACGCCCAGCAGGCGCGGCGCATCCTCGACCGGCTGGTGGGCTACAAGGCGTCGCCCCTCCTCTGGAAGAGCATCAAGACCGGGCTCTCGGCGGGGCGGGTACAGACCGTGGCCCTGCGGTTGATCTGCGAGCGCGAGGACGAAATCCGCAAGTTCGTGCCGCAGGAGTACTGGACGATCGCCGCCGATCTGGAGAAGGACGGCCAGGCGTTCCAGGCGCGGCTGCACAAGCTCGACGGGCACAAGCCGGAGATCAAGGACGAGAGTTCGGCGCAGGCGATCGTGGCCGAGGTGGCGAGGCTGCCGTTCGTCGTCACGACGGTCGAGCGCGGCGAGCGCCGGCGCAAGGCGCCCGCCCCCTTCACGACCAGCACGATGCAGCAGGAAGCCGCCAAGCAGCTTGGCTTCTCGGCGGGCCGCACGATGCGCGCCGCCCAGCGACTGTATGAAGGCATCGAGATCGGGGAAGAAGGCGCCGTCGGCCTCATCACCTACATGCGGACCGACTCGGTGCGCGTGGCCGACAGCGCGATCACCCAGGCGCGCGAATTCATCAACGCGCAGTTCGACGCGCGCTACCTGCCGGCCGAGCCGAACGTCCACAAGAGCGGCCGCGGCAACTCCCGCGTGCAGGACGCCCACGAGGCGATCCGGCCCACCGAGGTCGGCCGGCGCCCCGAGGACATGAAGGCGTACCTCGAATCGGACCTGTTCAAGCTGTACCAGCTCATCTGGCGGCGCTTCGTCGCGTCGCAGATGACCCCCGCCGTGTACGAGGCGACCAAGGTCGATTTCGACTTGGAGGGAGGCCGCTTCGTGTTCCGCGCCACGGGGTCGCGGGTCGTGTTCGACGGTTACCACGTCTTGTACCAGGAGGCGCACGAGCCGGAGGAAGGGAAGACCCTGGGCGACCTGGCGCCGATCCCGCCGCTCGCCATGGGCGACCGCGTGACGGTCAAACAGATCGTTCCGAGCCAGCACTTCACCGAGCCGCCGCCGCGCTTCAGCGAGGCGAGCCTCGTGAAGGAGCTGGAGCGGCTGGGGATCGGCCGGCCCTCGACCTACGCCGCGATCATCTCGACGCTGCGTACCCGGTGGTACGCCACCGCCAAGGATCGCCGCTTCCAGCCCACCCCCCAGGGGGAGATGGTGTGGAAGGTGATGAAGCGCTGCCTCCCCGAGGTGTTCGACGTCGGCTTCACGGCGCAGATGGAGACGGAGCTCGACAAGGTGGAGGAAGGGGACCTGGGGTGGCAGCAGGTGCTCGGCGACTTCTGGGGGCCGTTCGCTGAGGCGCTGGCGGCGATCGACATGCCGCAGATCATCAACGACGTGCACGACCTGTCGAAGCTGCACGAGGAGAAGTGCCCCAAGTGCGGCAGTGCGCTCGAGGTGCGCAGCGGGCGGTTCGGGCCGTTCATCGCCTGCGTTCGCTACAAGGACGACAAGGCGTGCGACTTCTCGAAGTCGATCCGGAAGGACAAGGTGCCCGACCGGCCGAGCGACGAGATCTGCAAGGAGTGCGGCGCGCCGATGGTGGTCAAGACGGGGCGTTTCGGCGAGTTCCTCGCCTGTACGCGCTACCCGCAGTGCAAGTACACCCGGCCGGTGCCGCTCGGCATCAAGTGCCCGAAATGCGGCATCGGCGACCTGGCCGAACGGCGCACCAAGAAGGGCCGGAACTTCTTCGGTTGCCTCCGCTACCCGGATTGCGATTATTCCACCTGGAACCGGCCGGTGGCCGTGCCGTGCCCGAGCTGCGGCTTCGTGGGCATGGAGCAGCGGCAGTCCAAGACGACGGGGGCGACGCGCAAGTGCCTGAAGTGCGGACACGAGATGCCTGTAGAGGAAGCCGCGCCGGAGCCGGTGGCATCGTAGGGGCGCAGCATGCTGCGCCCCAACTCGCCACGGTCGTAGGGGGCGGCCTCGCCGGCAGCGAGGCCGCCTGGGCCCTGGCGGAGCGCGGGGTGCGGGTCACGCTGCACGAGATGCGGCCGGTGCGAATGACCGCCGCCCACCAGACCGACACCCTCGCCGAGCTGGTCTGCAGCAACACCTTCAAGTCGGTCGAAACCGGCAACGCGCACGGCCTGCTCAAGGCCGAGATGCGGCGCCTCGGCAGCATCGTGCTTCAGGCCGCCGACGAGGCGCGCGTGCCGGGTGGGTCCGCGCTCGCCGTGGACCGAGTGGCGTTCGCGGCGGGCGTCGAGCGGCGCCTCCTCGCGCATCCGAACGTCACCGTCGTGCGCGGCGAGGTCGTCGAGCTCCCGTCACCGGGGGGGGGCATCGTCGCGACGGGCCCGCTCACCTCGGACGCACTCGCCCGGGCCATCGCGGCCCGGCTCGGCGTTCAGTCGCTCGCCTTCTACGACGCCATCGCGCCCATCGTTGCCGCGGAATCGCTCGACCGGGCCCGGATGTTCCGCGCCTCGCGCTACGGGAAGGGCGGCGGCGACGACTACTGGAACGCGCCCCTCACCGGACTCGAGTACGAGGCGTTCGTGGCGGCGCTCGTCGCAGGTGAGCAATTCCAGCCGGGCGCGGGCCACGGGTTCGACCAGGTCGCCTACTTCGAGGGTTGCCTGCCGGTCGAAGAAATGGCGGCGCGCGGGAAGGAGACGCTGCGGTTCGGGCCGATGAAGCCCGTCGGGCTCACCGACCCCCGCACTGGGCGCGAGCCCTATGCCGTGGTGCAGCTGCGTCAGGAGGACCGCGCGGGCCAGATGTGGAACCTCGTGGGCTTCCAGACGCGGCTCAAGATCCCGGCGCAGCAGCAGGTGTTCCGGACGATTCCCGGTCTCGAGCGGGCCGAGTTCCTGCGGTTCGGGAGCATCCACCGGAACTCCTACCTCAACGCGCCCCGGGCCCTGACGCCGCACCTCTCGGCACGGGACGATGCGCGATTGTTGTTCGCCGGGCAGCTGACGGGGGTCGAGGGGTACACCGAATCGGCGGCGACGGGCCTCCTGGCGGGGATCAATCTGGCGCGGCTCTTGGCTGGTGATGAGCCGGTGCTCCCTCCGCCGACCACGATGCTGGGCGCGCTGTACCGCTACCTGCGCGAGGCCGACCCGGCACACTTCCAGCCGATGAACGCCAATTTCGGCCTGGTCGAGCCGCTCGATCCGCCGGTCAAGGATAAAATGAAGAAGAAGGAAGCGATGGTGGAGCGCGCGATGCGGGCGATGGACAAGTTCGCGGAGCAAATCGGAGTGGAAGCTCCAGTATGAGGTGGTTGGGTCCGATCGATCCGTGCGCTGAAGCGCCGGCTCGGCCAAGGCACTGCGTCCTAAAGGACGCTCCGCTCCGGCCGCCCTTTAGGGCGCGTGTATTCGCCGAGCCGGCCCTTCAGGGCACGGATAACGACGAATGACGTCCTCTCCCAATCCCGAAATCGCCGCCTTCGTCGCCTTCCTGTCGAAAGAGCGCAACGACTCGCCTCACACCGTAAAGGCGTACGCGCGCGACGTGAGCGAGTTCGCGGCGTTCTGCGAGACCTACTACGGCGGGCCCTGGAGCTGGGCAGGGGTGGACCGGCTGGCGGTGCGGGGCTTCCTCGGGGCGCTGCAGCAGCGCGGGCTTGCCAAGCGGTCGATCGCGCGCGCGCTGTCGGCGCTGCGGACGTTCTACCGGTTCTTGAACACGACGCAGGGGCTCGAGGTGAACCCCGCGCGCGCCACGCGAACCCCCAAGCTCGACCGTACCCTCCCGACGCACCTGGACCGCGCCGAGATCGAATTGCTCTTCGCCGAGGCGGAGGCCCGGGCGGGGGCGGGCGGGTTCCCCGAGGCGCGCGACCTCGCCATGCTGGAGCTGTTCTACTCGACGGGGATGCGGCTGTCGGAGCTCACGGGCCTGAACGACCAGGATCTCGACCTCGTGTCGGATCACGTGAAAGTGCGCGGCAAGGGGAAGAAGGAGCGCATCGTGCCCGTCGGCTCGCACGCCGCGGGCGCGCTGCGCCGCTACTTCCGCCACCGCGACGTGCTGCTGGCCGCGCTCGGCGCCACCGTCCGGCCGGTGTTCGTGAATCAGCGGGGGAAGCGGATTACGCCGCGCGGGGTGCAGCT
>JBGPOM010000143.1:0-5593 GCA_041488075.1 Gemmatimonadota bacterium | reverse complement strand
CCGTGCCTACTTCGATCGCGACTATCCGTTTGCACGCTACGCCGCGTTCTTCGCGTCGGATCTATGCGACCGCGCGTGCGAGCGGTTCGGTCATGGCCGGTTTTGGGAGCTCGAGATCGGGCAGCGCACGCAGGTCGTCCGCGATGGCCTCGCGGCGGACGAGACCACGCGCAAGCTGTATGGGGGAGCGATTTTTCTGGCCCAGGTCTCGTTCTACGCCGGTATCTACGACGATGATAGTGGCTGCCCGCTGATCGACTTCCCGGGCCGCTATCGTGGCGGCGCGGTGAGTTACGACGACGCGCCACGCTTCCTGCCCGACGCGCTGACCCACACCGGCAACTACGCCTAGCGAGGTCGTCATGCGCACCGTGAAGACGGATGTCCTGATCATCGGCACCGGGTTCGGTGCGGCGGCGCCGGCGCTGCGGCTCGCGCGCGCCGGTTTCAAGGTGACGATGATCGAGAAGGGACCGCGCATCGATCCGGAGCGTGACTTCCGCCAGACATCCGATCCGCAGTACCTGCTCAAGTATCTCCACGGGCTATCGAGCGACCACTTCTCGGTCACCTACGCCGAGGCGTTGGGCGGAGGGTCGGGGTTCTACGAGATGGTCTCGCTGCGGGCGCCCTCGCTCGTTTTCGACCAGGAGGACCGGAGCGGGCGGCGTCTGTGGCCCAGCGGGCTCGACCGCCGCGCGCTCGATCCTTACTACGATGTCGCGGAGGAGATGCTGCACGTCACGCAGATTCCGCCCGAGCAGGTGCCCAAGACGGGTCTCGTGTTCGCGATGATGATGAAGAACCTCGGGTACAGCTGCGACCGGGCCCGCTACGCGGAACGCGGGTGCATCGGGAGCGGATTCTGCGTCACCGGCTGCATCTATGGCGCGAAGCAATCGCTGCTCCTCAACTATCTGCCGCAGGCCGTGGCGGCGGGGGTCACGATTGAGACCGAGCTGGAAGCGCTGGCGGTGCGCCCATTGCTGCAGGTGCAGCGGACAGCCCATTCGGGGCGCCTGGACAGCATTCCCCACCGCTACGAAGTGCGCTGCCGCGCGCGGACCGGTGCGATGCAGGAACGGCGCTACCGCTCCAAGATCCTCATTCTCGCGGGCGGGACCGTCGGCACGGCGGCCTTGCTGCTCGCCTCCCGGAACGAGCTCTGCCTGCTGAGTCCGCACGTCGGGGCGAACATCGCGTTCAACGGCAGCGTGAAGGTGGCGGGTGTGCTGCCCGACGCATTCCCCGATGGCGACATGTTCACGGGGCGCACGCACCCGGGGATGATCAGCTATCAGTTCCTCGAATCGCACGGCATCACGGTGTCGGCCGCGAAAGCGATGCCGCTGCAGCTCATCGCCGGGACGCGCCTCCGCATGGACGGCGATCCCCGCGAGCCATCGTGGTGGGGGGAGGCGCACGTCGAGCTCATGCGGCAGCTGCGGCGGCGCGTGATCGCGCTGTACGCCATCGGCCTGACGCCTCCCGCCGCCCGGCTGGCGCTCGTGCCGGGCGAGAAGCCGCGGGTCGAGCTGGATCGCGACGCTCAGCTCGAGGCGTATCACGATCGGACGCGGGACGTGCTGCGGTCGATTCTGACGAGGAATGGCTGCCGTCTCGTGGACACGCAGTTCGTGGATCGAGCGGGGTCCCCGCACGAGGACTTCTATTTCTCGACCGCGCATCAGGTGGGCTCCTGCCGTATGGCCGACACAAAGCAGCACGGCGTCGTGGACGCGGCGGGGGAGGTATTCGACTATCCCGGGCTGTACGTGAGCGATGGGGCCGCCATTCCGTCCTCGCTGGCGGTCAACACCAGCCTGACGATCCTCGCGAACGCCGAGCGGGTGGCGGCGGGGATGTTGCGGCGCTATGGGGCGAGCTGACGGCGTGCGCGCGGTGGTGACGGGCGGGACCGGCTTCATCGGCAGCCACCTGGTGGAGGCGCTGGTGGCGCGCGGCGGCGACGTCGTCTGCATCACGCGCCGGGGGGCGGGGGCGGAGCGACGCTGGATTACGGGTGTGCACGCGCGGTTCGTCGATTGCGGGTTTCAGGACGGGCGGCAGTTGGCGCGGACGATGGCGGGCGCCGATGTGGTGTTTCATATCGCCGGCCGCACGCACGGCCTCCCGGCGGAGCTGTACGCGAGCAACGTCAGTGCGACCGCGCGCGTGCTGCGGGCGGCAGCGGCGCAGGGCAGTGCGGCGCCCCATGTGATCCTCGCCTCATCGATCGCGGCGGTCGGTCCTTGCCGTGACGGGGTGGCGCTGACCTCGGCGACCGTGCCGGCGCCGATCTCGCGCTACGGCCGATCCAAGCTTGCGGCCGAGGCGCAGGTGCGGCGGTATGCCGGCCGGGTGCCGGCCACGATCCTGCGGCTGCCGTCGGTGTACGGCCCCCGCGAGCGGGCGCTGTTCCGGCTCATCCGGTGGATCGCGCGGTGGGGATTCGCGCTCACGATTGGGACGTGGGACCGCGAAGCGAGCCTGATCTACGTGAGGGATCTCGTGCAGGGAATGATCGCGGCTGCGGGGTCTCCGCCCGAGACGCAGGCGGTCCGTCTCTACTATCTCGCACATCCTGCTCCGGTGTCGTGGGCGGCGTTCGCGGCGGCGGTGGGGCGGGCCGTGGGGAGGGGAAGCGATCCCATCCGGGTGAGTCTACCGCGCGGGCCGGCCCTGGCGTTCGCGGGGTGCGCCGAGTGGCTGGCCGCGTTGCGGGGTCGCTCGAGCAGTCTGAACCGCGACCGGGTGTGCGAGATCAGCCAGCGGCGCTGGGTGTGCGATCCATCGAGCGCCATCGAGGAGTTCGGATTTGCTGCTTCGTTCACCCTGGAGGAGGGGATGCGCGAGACGGTGGCGTGGTATCGCGCGGCGGGGTGGCTCCAGTGACGCGCGGTGTTGCCAGGGCGCGCGCCACTCGCGGCGCGGTGCGTGACTGCCGCTAGGCGTTAGGCGTCAGTTCGGGGGACGCGGCTTGGCGGTCCGCTGCTCGGTGGAGCCGGAGCTGGTTGCCGAGTTCGACCCGGACCCCCTGCCTGACGACGTTGCACCCGCGCTCTGCGCCCCGGGCTGGGACGCCGGCCAAGGCGTTGCCTGCGCTCCCGCGGCGCTCCCCTCCTGCGAGTAGCCGTGACCGTTCACCACCCGGCCGTGCGACCTGGGCGAGCTACTGAGCAGCACGATCGTGACGGGAGATCCGCCGGGATACCACCCGTACCCACCGAAGCCGTACGGCGAGTATTGCCCGTACCCCAACCCCGAGCAGTCGTACGCGAACGGGGAGTACCACGAATGCGGGGTGTAGCAGTACGGATCTATCGGGCCGACAACACCGATCGGACCGGCGCCGCCAGCTGGGGAGGCGTCCGGCGGCCCGACGCGGCGTTCAGCCTGCCGCGAGGCCTCGTTGATCGCGAAGGCGCGGGGATACGACAGCGCGACCATCAAGTCGATGACGCGCGGTGGGACGCCGGCGTCCGCCAGCGCCATGAGCCGTTTGGCGTCGATCGCAAACGACTCTCCCCGCTCGGCGAGCCAGGCTTCGAGCACGGGCGCATCGACGTGACGCGACGCTTCGACGACATCGTCGGTGGCGAGCCGAGCCCCGGCGATGGCCCGCGCCTCGCTCACCGCCGAGATGCCGGCCTGGGGAGCCGCGGCGATCTCGCTCGGGAGACCCGAATCGGGCGCCGCTTCCCAATACCGCACGACGCGGATGCCGGTTTGCCCCCGCGCCGTCACTCCATGGACGTACAGCCATTGGCCGTCGGCCGACATGGCGATGAGGCTGCTCGCGCTGCGCGTTGTGCCGCCGGCGCATGCGTACTCGGAGCGCAGGAAGACTCGCTGGCCCAGGGCCGACCACTCGGCGCTCTCCCAGCCGGTGCAGTTGTCCCGGGCGCCTGGCTGCCGTTCGCCCGTCGCGGCGATGCGCTCGCGCGCCGTGACCTGCCCGTTCACCACGGTGACGAGGTCGACGGCCGAGGCGCCGGGCGCCGGCACCACGCACACGCGCGCCGCGGCGTTGGACTCCCAGCAACCCAGAAAGGCCAGCCAGCGCGGGTCCGTCCGAGCGTCCTGGCCCCGCGCGGGCGCCGTGGCGGCGCAGAACAGCGTGCCGGCGATGAGCACCATCTGCGTTCGAGTTCTCATGGCGTCCATCCTTTAGAGTCTGACGGACAAGCCGGCCGTCACCGACAGCCCGGACAGGTCGATGCGATTGAATCCGACGTAATCGCGGCTCATCGGTCCTTTGGCCCAGGTGTAGCGCCCTTCGCCGGTCAGCACGAAGTGGCTGCCGAGCGCGACGTCGACCCCGGCCAGCACGTGTGCGACGGGTGTCCAGGCGGATGACTGGAAGTCGTCGGCGAACACGTTCAGGGTCTGGAAGTCGACGAAGTCTCCCACCTGCCGGAAGCGGTACCACATCATGCCCGCGCCGATACCGACGTAGGTGGCGCGCCGGGCGGGCACCCACGCGAAACTGCCGATGGAGCGGCCGCGCGGCGTGAGGTAGCGCTTCACGCTTACCGTCACCGGCACGCGGCGGAACGACGTCGTCTGCTCGATCGGGAGGTCGTTCTGGTCCACCCAGTCGCGGAATTCCGAGCGGTGTTCGGCTTTGGCATACGCGACGTCGAACGCGATGTCCAGCACCGGTGTCACGCGGATCGCGAGGTTCGCTCCCAGTGTGGCCGAGCTGAAGTCCGCGCGCGAGAGCGTGAGTTGATCGGTGACGAAGGAGAAGACGTCGCCCCCGACGAGCGGGCGGTCGAAGCCGGCGTGCACCCCCCAGGTCCCGGCCGGGGCCCGAAACAAGAAGCCGTCGCCCGCGCTCTGCGCGTGCGACGGCCGGACGACCGCGGCGGCCGCGATGGCGGCGAGGAGCACTGCCGCATAGCGATGAGGTGTCATGGCCACCCCCCAGGTTTTCCTTGTTACTGCTTATACGCTATGGGGGGCGGACATGCTGCGTCAACGGGTGTGGCGCGGCCGCAGGACCGGCGCCGGTGGCTGGCTCGTGGTTCGTACCCCGACGATCTGCCTGCGCGAGTCACGACGGGGCGGACTGCCTCGGATGCGCGTGGCTGAACTGGACGAACTCCTGAGCGACGACCTGGTCGACGGCGCTACGGAGCGGCACTCCTTGGCCAGCCAGTCTCGATCCCTCCGGTCACATTCTCCACGCGGGTTTCGTCACTTGACTGACGGGCCACGGCCCGCCAACGTGACAAACCCAGGAGGAGACCCTCATGAGACTCAAGATCATGAACCTCTACGTGAAGCCGCCATCATTATGAAGGCGCCGCCGGGTCCCGTGCGCATGCTTGGCAAGGCGAAGCCGAAGGCCAAGGGCACGTCGCGCGCAAGCAAGCCACGCAAGTCGGCCACCAAGTCCAAGTCCCCGCCGAAAGCAGGCGCGAAGGCCAAGCCAGGTGCGAGTGAGGCCAAGCCGATCAAGGTGCGAAAAGGCGAGAAGGTCGCCGTCGTCCTCTCGGGCGGCAACCCGCGCATCGCGAAGGCGGACGGCGACGCCCCGGTGCAGGCGTACATCGCCGGGATGCCGGGCTGGAAGCGCGACCTCGGG
>JBGPOM010000142.1:0-5620 GCA_041488075.1 Gemmatimonadota bacterium | reverse complement strand
GCCGAACACGGCATCGATCGTCTGTCCCGTGGCCAGCAGATTGTCCATCTTTTCTTTCGCTACGTCGCGGATGCCGCGCTCCACCGCCGGCGACGCCAGCACCCGGATGTTCGGGAAGGCGGCAAGCGCCTCGCGGAACCCCGCTACGCGGTCCCGCACGCTGTTCACCGTCGGCTGGTCCAGGATCACGACGTTGCCGCCGCCGCCGAGCCGGTGGGCGACGTACGCCCCGAGCAGGCGCCCGCCCTGGCGATTGTCGCTCGCGACGTGCGCCACCACCGCGCCGCCGTCGCTCGCGATGTCGGCGGTGAACACCGGGATCTTGGCGCGGTTCGCCTCCTCGATGGCGCTCACGATGCCGTTCGAGTTGACGGGTGCGATGACGATCGCGTCCACCCGCTGATTGATGAAGTTGTCCACCTGGGCCGTCTGGCGCGCCAGATCCCACTCGCCCGCCACGATCTGCAGATCGATCCCCAGGCTGTCCGCCGCCTGCTGCATACCGCGCTTCAGGTCCTGATAGAAGACGTGGGCTTCGGTGAGTAGGGTGACGCCGACGAGCGGGCGCCCTCCGGTGCGGCGCTTGCTACAGGCGCCTCCCGCGACGAGCGTCGCGGCGGCGAGAAGCAACACGAATGGCTTACGCATGGTGATGGCCCCGTTTGGTCCAGACGTCGAAGGTGACGGCCAACAAGATGATGGCTCCCTTGGCGATTTCCTGCCAGAACGACTGCACGCCCAGCAGGTCGAGGCCGTTGTTGAGCACGCCGATCAGCAATGCGCCGACGAGCGCCCCCCACGCCGTTCCGACGCCGCCGAGCAGCGAGGCGCCCCCGATGACGGCGGCGGCGATCGCGTTCAGCTCGTACAGCAGCCCGGCATCGGGCCCCGCCGAACGCAGCTGGCCGACCAGCAGGATGGCGGCGAGCCCGGCGCATCCGCCGGAGATGGCGTACGCGCCGAGCTTGACGCGCTGCACCGGCACGCCCGAGAGGCGGGCCGCTTCTTCGTTGCCGCCGATCGCGTACACGTAGCGCCCATAGCGCGTGCGCGTCAGCACGAACGCGCCGGCCGCCACGAGGGCCAGCATGATCAGCGCCGGCACCGGGAAGCCGCGCTCGAGCCCGGGGACGGGGATCCGGCCGCCGCCGATGGCGTGCAGGGCGTCGAGCGCGGCGCTTTTCTGCGCGAACGCCGGATCGCCCGTAGGCGGGAAGCCGATCGGCACGCCGCCGGTCACGAGCCGCGCCGCGCCCCGCGCGATCGTCATGGTGGCGAGCGTCACGACGAACGGGGCGATGCGGCCGTACGCCGTCAGCGCGCCGTTCGCCGCCCCGACCGCCGCGCCGGCGCCCGTGCCCACCAGCACCGCCAGCAGTGTCGCCCCGCCGACGCCGACCGCCGCGAGGGTGCCGCTCGCGGTCAGGGTCCCCGCGGCCAAGACCCCGGCGAGCCCGATGAGCGAGCCGACCGACAAATCGATCCCGCCCGTCACGATGACGAATGTCATCCCGAGGGCCAGGATCGCGTTCACGGAGACGTGCAGCAGGATCGTGGTCAGATTGCCGAGCGTCAGGAATCCGGGCGCGAACAGCGCCGCTCCCGTGCACAGCACCAGCAGCGCGACCACGACGGCGTAGCGGGCGGTCCAGTCGCGCTTCACCCCGCCTCCACGGCCAGGGCCATGACGGCTTCCGGCGTGAACGCCTCACCCGCCAACTCTCCCACGATGCGTCCCGCGCGCACCACCAACACCCGATCCGCGAGGGCGAGCAGCTCAGGCAGCTCCGACGAGATGAGCAACACGGCCTTCCCCTCGTCGGCCAGGGCGCGGATCAGGCGATGCAGCTCGACCTTGGCTCCCACGTCCACGCCGCGCGTCGGCTCGTCGAACATGACGATGCGGGCATCGGTGAGCAGCCACTTGGCCATGACGACCTTCTGCTGGTTGCCTCCGGACAGGTCGACGGCGGGTCGCTCGACGTCCGGGGGGGAGGGGCGGAGATCCACCGCGGTCGCCGCGGCCCGCGCGGCCACGGTCTCCGCCGCGCGCCGGATCCGGCCGCGGGCGGCAAAGCGCCGCAGCACGGGCAGGGTGATGTTCTCGCGCACGGTGAAGCGCAGCACCAGCCCGTCCCGCTGCCGGTCTTCGGGGAGGTAGGCGAGGCCGCGCGCGATCGCGTCGCGCGGCGAGCGCGGCCGGTAGGGCTCGCCTGCCAGGGTGACGTTGCCGGTGGTCCAGGGTTCGATCCCCGCGAGCGCGCGGGCGATCTCGGTGCGCCCCGCGCCCACGAGCCCCGCCACGCCCACGATCTCCCCGCGCCGCAGGGAGAAGGACACGTCGTGGAAGGCGGGCGCCCGCGTGAGTCCGTGTACGTCGAACAGCGGGGTGGGATCCGGCGCCCGCCCGGCGGGGTGGCGGCGGTAGGCGACATCGCGACCCACCATGTGGCGGATCAACGCCGCTTCGTCCACCTCGCTCGTCCGGCCGGTCCACACCCGCCGCCCGTCGCGCAGCACCGTGATCCGGCTCGCGAGCCGCCGCACCTCGTCCAGCCGGTGCGAGACGAAGATCACCGCGATCCCCTTGGCGGTGAGCCGCGCGATCTGGGCCGCGAGGTGGGCCACCTCGTGCGCCGTGAGTGTCGCGGTGGGCTCATCGAGCGCCACGAGCCGCGCATCGCGCACCAGCGCGCGGGCCAGCTCCACGAGCTGCCGCTGGGCCACCGAGAGTTGTGCGACCGGCCGCGTCGGGTCGATCACGAGTCCCAACTCGGCGAGCGCCTGGGCGGCCGCCTCCCGCATCGCGTCGGCGGCGAGTACGCCGCCGCGCGCCCGCTCCATTCCGAGGAAGATGTTGGCGTCGGCGCCGAGGGCGGGGACGAGGGCGAGCTCCTGGTAGATCACCGTGATGCCGCGGCGCAGCGCCTCGCGGGGGGAGGCGAGCGTGACGGGCGCGCCCTCCCAGCGGATCTCGCCCGCGTCAGGCCGCTCGGCGCCGGCCACGATCTTGAGGAGCGTCGATTTGCCCGCCCCGTTTTCCCCGACCACGGCGTGCACGGCGCCCGCCTCGACCGTCAGGTCGACCGCGTTGAGGGCCGTGACCCCGGGATAACGCTTGGTGACGGCCGACAGGGTGAGGAGGCTCACGGCGCGGCAATGTACGCCGGGGCCGGGGGGGACGCCATAATCCGCGTCCGGCGCTTGCGTTTCGGCGCCCCGTTTCCTATCAGTCTGCATCACCTCAACCGAGGAGCGGGTCGTGAGAGGCACCCTTCTGCGGGTCGCGTTGGTCGTGCTGCTGCTCTTGGTGGCGGCGTCCACGGCGGAGGCCCAGCGCCGGACGCGCCGCGCGGTCGCCACGACGTCCGGGCCGCGGTACGGTCCCCATCTCGGGTACAACTTCGACGCCGAGGATTTCCTGCTCGGCGCCCAGCCCTCCTGGCCGATCACGCCGCAACTCGACCTCTATCCCACCTTCGATTACTACTTCGTGAGTCCCGGCAGTCTCTGGGCTTTGAACTTCGACCTCAAGTACCGTCCCCCCACGCGCTACGGCGTCTGGTACCTGGGTGGTGGGTTGAATTACCTGAAGGTCACCGGTGGCAGCGACACGAATCTGAACCTGTTGACGGGACTGGAAGGACGGCGGGGACGTACTCGTCCCTACGTCGAAGCAAAGTTCATCGTCGGGAACGGCAGCATGTTCCAGCTCGTCGGCGGGGTCAGCTGGCGCTAGGCTAGAACTCGAAGCTTTCCATCCTTCGCAGGGCCAGCCGCAGGGGCACGATGGTGGCGGCCGCGCACAGCGCGGCGGCCACCCCGAAGCACGAGATCATCCACGCGTCCACCACCACCGGGCGGCCGTCGTAGACCGCGCGGACGTACGCGTACACCGCCTGCCACAGCACGAAGATGACCGCGCCGAGCAGCGCGACGGTCGCCATCATGAACACGAGTCCCCCGAACGACGTCGGAATCTGCGCCGCGTTCTCCGTCTCGAACTGCGGGTACAGTGTCCCGAACCCCAACGCCATCGCGGCAATCGCCAGCGTCAGCCCGAACATCGCCGCCATGCTCACGATCATCATGAACGGCGCCACCTGGAGCAGCACGTTGGTGATGCCCGTGAGGAGCATCGCCATGACCAGCAGGGGAATGGTCCCGACCCAGTACTTGGACCAGAGCAGCGCGCGCAGATCGAGCGGACTCGAGCGCAGCAGCCACATCTGGCGCCCTTCGAGCGACACGGCCGGAAACACGAAGCGCGCAGCGATCGACGCCAGCACGAAGCCGGCGAGCCCGAGGTTCAGGAACGAGACCAGCGTGATGTAAAAGAAGCCGACCGGCTCGCCGCGATGCAGCGGCAGTGCCTGAATGTTGAACACGTACACGACGACCAGCACGGCCAGCAGGATCAGCTGGCTCCACTGCGTCGTGTCGCGGAAGAACAGCCGGATGTCCTTCAGCACGAACTCGCGCTTGGCGACGGGGAGGGGCTTGAGCAAGCCGCCGACGGTCCAGCGCCAGAAGCCACCGCGAATGAACCGCTCCGCGCCTTCCTGCGCCTTGGTGAATCCCTGCGGGTACAGGCTCCGGTGCAGCAGCGCGCCCAGCGTCACGAACGCCGCCGCCGTCGTCCACATCAGTACGAGAGGGAAGGGGTCGATGTCGTGCCGCAGGTACCCCATGATCGCCTTGGTCGCCCATTCGCTCGGCAGGAACGGCGAGGTAGGCGTACGCAGCACGGTGATGAAGTCGAGCAGGTTGCGGAACCCTTCGGGCCGGGCCAGCTGCTCGGGGCGAATGATCCGGAACAGCAGGATCACGCCGCCCGCCGCGCCGATCGCGATGATCGAGAGCAGATCCCGCGTGCGGCGCGCCGGGAAGACGTTCACGAGGATGAGAGTGACCGCGGTGCCCACGACCGCCGGCAGCAGCAGCAACGGCACGATGGCGAGCACGGCGTAGGGAATGAACAGCAGCCCGCCGTGGTAGACCACGCCGTACGCCGCGAGGATCGGCACGGCCATCAGCGCCACCATCCAGGAGGAGTGCAGTAGCGTTTCGCCGAGCTTGGCGAGATAGATCCGCAGCCAATCGACCGGCGCCGAGATGAGCAGGTCCAGGTCCTTCGCCAGGAAGAAGCTCGAGAGCGCCGTGATGACGTTGGACAGAATGAGGATCGAGATGAACGAGAGCAGCACGAGCCCGAGGATCTTGTTGGGAATCAGCGGTCCCAGCTCTTCGACACCGCGGAGGTACTTGAGGATCTTGTAGAGCAGCCCGAACACAGCGAGCCAGAACAGCCCGCCCACGACGGTGAGGATCACGAGCTTGCCGCGCCCGCCGCGATCGCGCTCCTCGCGCATGCGCTGGAGCGCCGTCCGCCACTTGGGCTGCAGCACGTGCCACAGGGACGGTTGCTTCACCCGCCCAGCACCTCCACCAGGGCCTTCACGTGCGCGCCGCCGGTGAGCTTCAGGAACAGCTCCTCGAGGCTCGCGTTCCCCGCCTGGTGCTCGCGCCGCACGTCCGCCACCGTGCCGGCGGCCACGACCTTGCCGTGCTGGATGATCGCGATGTGGTCGCACATCGCCTCGGCGACCTCGAGGGTGTG
>JBGPOM010000141.1:0-5628 GCA_041488075.1 Gemmatimonadota bacterium | reverse complement strand
GCTGGGCGCGTGAGGAGTCGTCACGCCGCCAAGCGGGTGCGGCCAGGCCGGGAAGTGCGGCGCGAGGTCGAGGCGCGCGGGATCGTGGTGCGCTGTCCGTCGAGCGGCGGGCTCGCCGAGGAGGCGCCGTTCGCCTATAAGGACGTCGAGCGCGTGGTCGACGTCGTGCACCGCGCCGGGCTGGCGCGCAAGGTCGCGCGGCTCGTGCCGCTGGGTGTCGTCAAGGGATGAGGGGAGAATGACCATGCAACTGCCACTGCAGCTCTCGGTGAGGAACACCACGCTCGGTGAGGCTGGCGAAGCGCTGGTGCGTCGGTCCGCCGAGAAACTCGAGCTGTTCTACGACCGCATCACGGCCTGTCGCGTGGTGGTCGAGGTTCCGCAGCGCTTCCCGGCGGGAGGGTCGATCGTCTACAACGTCCGCGTGGACATCACGGTGCCGGGCGAGGAGATCGTGATCAAGCGCCAACCGCATCCCGAGCTCGCGACCGCGATCCAGGAGGCGTTCGATGCCGCGGGGCGGCGCCTGCAGGACTACGCGCGCCGCCAGCGCGGCGACGTCAAGGGTCGCGCGATGCCGGGCCGCGGCGTCGTGACGCAGCTGTTCCCGTACGAGGGTTACGGATTCCTGGAAACGGCCGACGGCCTGGAGGTTTACTTCCACCGGCACAGCGTGCTGGACGCCGCGTTCGACCGGCTCGAGATCGGCAGCGTGGTGCGGTTCGTCGAGGAAGCAGGGATCAAGGGCCCGCAGGCGAGCACCGTCGCGCTCGCCGGCACGAGTCACTAGGGAGAGGTTCCGCCATGCAGACGTTCATCATGCTCACGCAGGTGTCGCCGGAAGCCCTCCGCTCACCGCAGATGGTGGAGGTGCTCGAGCGGCTCGCGATGACCGCCGTGCGCGCCGAGTGCCCGAATGTGGAGTGGGTCGCCAGCTACGCCGTGCTCGGCCCCTACGACTATCTCGACGTGTTCCAGGCACCGGACATCGAGACGGCGACCAAGGTGGCGACGCTGGTCCGGATCGCCGGTCACGCGCGCACCGAGATCTGGGGCGCCACGGAGTGGCCGGCGTTCAAGGACATGGTGCGGCAGCTGCCCGAGGTCACGGGCCTGGTCGCGGTCGCGCCCTAGTCCGCGCCGGTCAGCAGTGCACGAGGAGGTCCGCCAGCGAGCGGTCCTCGTGCAACCGCCTGACGGCCTCCGCGAGCAGCGGCGCGACGCTCACCACCTCGAGCGGCAGGCGGGCCGGGCGGGACGGCATCGCCACGCTGTCGGTCACGATCAGCCGGCGGAGCTCGAGGCCCCGCAGGCGATCCGCGGCTCCCCCCACCAGGAGCGCGTGGCTGGCGACGACGGTGACATCGGGGCGGCAGCCCGCGTCACGCAGGGCGCCGACTGCGGCGGCGATGGTCGCGCCGGTGCTGATCATGTCGTCCACGATCACCGGAGCGCGGTCGCGAACGTCCCCCGTCACCTCCCGCACAACCACTTCCTCGCCCGTGATCCGGGTCTTGTGCACCATCGCGACGGGCAGATTCAACGCCCGGGCGTAGCGATCGGCGAGCCGCACGGCGCCGAGATCGGGGGCGACGACCACTCCGTCGGCCACGGCGGGTCCTATGGCCTCGGCAAGGGCCGGCACGGCGGTCAAGTGCTCGAGCGGAAACGCGAAAAACCCCTCGAGCGTGGGGGAATGCAGATCCAAGGCGACCAGCCGGTGGATCCCACCCGTGGCGAGCAGATCAGCGACGAGCCGCGCGCCCACCGGCTCGCGGCCTCCGGCGCGACGGTCCTGGCGGGCGTACCCGAAGTAGGGGACTACGGCCGTGAGGCGCGCTGCCCCCGCGCGCCGGCAGGCGTCGGCCAGCAGCAACAGCTCGAGGAAGTGCGCCTCGAACGGCGGCGTGGTGGGCTGGATCAGGTAGACGTCGTGGCCCCGCAGGCTGTCGCGCACGGCAACGTGCAACTCGCCATCGGGGAACCGGTGGAGGCTCGTCTCGCCCAGACGCAGCCCCAGGTGGCCGGCGACGGACTCGCCCAGCAGGATGTTGGCGGACCCCGAGACGAGGGTAAGCGGCGCCATGGTACAAGAAAGCCCAGTCAGCCGGAAGGGACTGTGAAGCGGGGATGAACCTCGGAAGCGTCCCTCAACTCTCCCTCAGGATTCCTTCAGGGAAGCGGGGCGACCTTCTCCTCTGGACCCAAAGCCGAGGAGGCCGCACGTGACCTGGAAACCCATCGTCGCCGGGGTGGACGGATCGCCCGAATCGTTGCGGGCGGCGGCTCTGGCCTGGCGGATCGCCGAGGCCGGTGGCGCGAAGTGTTACTTCGTGTTCGCGGCGCCCGAGCCCTGGCCGGGCGGCGTCGAGCCGCTGCTCTACCCACCGCGCATCTACGACCAGTTGGTGGCGGACGTGCGCCGGATGCTCGACGACGGATTGGGGGAAGAGGTCCCCGCCGCCGGGCGCGAGGCGTTGGTGGTGCGAGGTGGCCGGCCCGGAGTCGTGTTGGCGGACGTGGCGAAGGAGCGCGGCGCCGAGCTGGTCGTCGTCGGCGGGCGGCACCACGGGGCGTTGACGCGGAGCCTCGGCGGCAGCACGGCGCACTACCTCGTCCGAACGCTTGACACGCCGGTGCTGGTCGTGGGGCCGGGCGCGCGCCCGATGCGGCGAGTGCTCGTGGCGGCGGATTTGTCGGAAGCATCCGGTCCCGCTCTCGCCGCGGCGCGGCGCTATGCCGAGGTGCTCGGCGCCCAGCTGCGGGGATTGCACGTCGTGGAGCCCGCGAAGTTCCCCATGGTCGTCCCCTTGATGTTCGACGAGGCGGAGTACGAGCGACAGTGCCGCGCGGCCTTCGAGCGGCTGGCGCCGCCGCCGGATCACGTCGTGCGGCAGGGCGTCGCTGTGGACGTGATCGCGGACGAGGCCGCGCGCTGGGAAGCCGACCTGATCGTGGTGGGATCGCACGGCAAGGGCTGGGCGCATCGCATGCTCATCGGCAGCAGCACCGAGCGACTGCTCAACTTGTTGCCGGCATCGCTGCTCGTCGTGCCCGTCCTGCGCCCGGCGCGCCGCCGGCCTGTCCGGGCCCGGAGAGCACGCACAGGCCGAGCGCGCGGCCCCAAGGGGAAGGTGATCATATGAAGGTCGCCGAGCTGATGCGGACTGACGTGAAGACCGTGGACCTGGACGCGACGGTCGGCGATGCCATCACGACGCTGGCCGACGCCCACGTATCCGCACTGCCGGTCACGGACCCGCGCGGCCGCATTGTGGGTGTGGTGTCGACCACCGACATCCTCAGCACCCTCGCGGAGACGACCGAGGCCGACGCGCGTGAGCGCCTGCTCGACCAGACGCCGGTGCGCGAGATCATGACGCCGCGCTCCCGGGTCATCGCGCCCGACGCGGGAGTGCTGGACGCGGCCCGGGAGATGCTGCACCTGGACGTGCACCGGCTCTTCGTGGAGGAGCACGGCCGGCTCGTCGGCGTGCTCTCGCAGACCGACATCGTGGCCGCGGTCGCCACGGCCAAGATCTGAAGCCGCTCGACGCCATCCTCCGGCCCGGTGCGATCGCCGTCATCGGCGCGTCGCGGCTGTCCAATACCATCGGGCATCAGATCTTCGCGAACCTGCTGCGCTACGGGTTCACCGGTGCCGTCTATCCGGTGAACCCGAATGCGACCTCAATTCACTCGGTCCGGGCCTATCCGGACATCGGCGCCGTCCCCGAGCCCGTGGATCTCGCGGTGATTGTCGTGCCGAAGGACCGCGTCCTCGGCGTCGCCGAGGCGTGCGGCCAGGCGGGGGTGCGCGGCCTGGTCGTGATCTCGGCCGGGTTCAAGGAGGTCGGCGGCGCCGGCATGGCGCGCGAGCGGGAGCTCGTCGCGATCGTGCAGCGCTACGGGATGCGGATGGTCGGCCCGAACTGCATGGGCGTGCTGAACGGCGATCCGGCGGTCTCGATGAACGCCACGTTCGCCCCGGTAATGCCGCCGTTCGGTCGCGCGGGGTTCGTGTCGCAATCCGGGGCGCTGGGCCTCAACGTGCTCGACTACGCCAAGGAATACGGCGTCGGCATCGCCCAGTTCGTCTCGGTGGGCAACAAACCCGACGTCAGCGGCAACGACGTGCTGCTCCAGTGGGAAGACGATGCCGCGATCGGCGTCATTCTCATGTACGTGGAGAGCTTTGGGAACCCGCGGAAGTTCCTCGAAATCGCCTCACGCATCACGAAGCACAAGCCGATCATCGTGGTGAAGTCGGGCCGCTCGCGGGTCGGCGCGCGCGCCGCCTCCTCCCACACCGGCGCCCTCGCGGCGAGCGACGCGGCGGTGGACGCGCTCCTCGCGCAGGCCGGCGTGCTCCGCGCCGCGTCCATCGAGGAGATGTTCGACATGGCGATGGCCTTCGCCGGCCAGCCGCTGCCGCGGTCCCGGCGCACGGCGGTCCTCACCAATTCCGGCGGGCCGGGGATCCTCGCCGCCGACGCTCTCGCGGCCAACGGCCTCGATCTGGTCGAGCTCGAGCCCGCCACGGTCGCGAAGCTGAAGCCTCTCTTCCCGGCGGAGGCGTCGATTCGCAATCCGCTGGACATGATCGCCTCCGCGACCGCCGACGATTACCGCACCGCCCTCGAGGCGATCCTCGCCGACGCCAATGTGGACTCGGCGCTGGCGATCTTCGTGCCGCCGCTGGGCGTGCGGCAGGAAGACGTGGCCGAGGCGATCGTCGCGGTCGCCCCGCGTCACCCGGCCAAGCCGGTGCTCGCGGTACTCATGGGCCGCGAGGGACTGCCGCAGGGCAGGGCCGAGCTGCACCGCGCGGGAATTCCCGCGTACATCTTCCCGGAGTCGGCGGCGCGGGGTCTCGCCGCGCTCCGCCGCCACCGCGAGTGGCTCGCCCGTCCGGTCATGGCCCCCCCGACGCTCGTGGTGGATGCCGACCAGGCGTCTCGTCTGATCGCGCGGGCGCGCGCGGAGGGTCGCAGCCGCCTGTCCGAGCCCGACGCGCTCGCCCTGCTCGCCGCCTACGGCGTCCCCGTGGCGCGCTTCGCCTTCGCCCGGACCCCGGAGGAAGCAGCGCAGGTCGCGGCTCAGATGGGAGCTCCGGTGGCGGTGAAGGTCGTGGCAGCGGACGTCGTCCATAAGACGGACGTCGGCGGCGTCCGCCTGGATCTCACTACCCCGGTGGAGGTCGCCGCCGCGGCGGCTGAGGTACTCGACGCCGGACGCCGGGTGGGGCGGGGTGGTGCGCAGCCCGAGGGCGTGCTGGTGCAGGAGATGGTGCACGGGGGCCGGGAAACGATCGTCGGCCTCAGCCGGGACCCGGGGTTCGGTCCCCTCGTCATGTTTGGATTGGGCGGCGTTTTCGTGGAGGCGCTGGGCGACGTCGTCTTCCGGATCGCGCCGATTCACGCGCTCGATGCCCACGACATGCTGCGCGGAATTCGCGGCGCCGCGATGCTGGAAGGCTTCCGCGGCGCGCCGCCCGCTGATTTCGGGGCGCTCGCCGACGTGCTGCTGCGCGTGTCGCAGCTCGCCGGCGACCACCCCGAGATCGCCGAACTGGACGTGAATCCGTTACTGGCGTTTCCCGACGGCGTCCGGGCGGTCGACGCCCGG
>JBGPOM010000140.1:0-5638 GCA_041488075.1 Gemmatimonadota bacterium | reverse complement strand
GGGCCAGGGCACCGGGAATGCCGTGGGCATGGCGATCGCCGAGGCGCAGCTCGCCGCGCTGTTCAATCCGCCGGGCGCGGGCTCCCCGATCGTCGACCACTACACCTACTTCCTCGCCTCGGACGGCGACCTCATGGAAGGGATCTCCCACGAGGCGTGCTCGCTCGCGGGGCACCTGAAGCTCGGGAAACTGATCGGGTTCTACGACGACAACCACATCACGATCAACGGCGACACCGCGCTCGCCTTCTCCGACGACACCGCTAAGCGGTTCGAGGCGTATGGGTGGCACGTACAGCGGGTCGCCGACGGCAACGATCTGGACGGCCTAGACAACGCCATCCGGGCGGCGAAGCGGGTGACCGACCGGCCATCGCTCGTCATCGTGCGCACGCACATCGGATGGGGGAGCCCCCACAAGCAGGACACCGCCGAGGCGCACGGCGCCCCGCTCGGCGCCGAAGAAGTGAAGCTCACCAAGCAGAACCTCGGCTGGCCGTCCCTCGAACCGTTTCACGTCCCCGACGAAGCGCTGGCCCACTGGCGCCGCGCACGGGAGCGGGGCGACGGGCTCGAGGCGGAGTGGCGCAAGAAGTGGGACGCCTACCGACGGGCGCATCCCGACCGCGCCGCCGAGCTCGAGCGGCGGCTGGCCGGCCGCCTCCCCGAGGGATGGGATGCGGCGCTGCCGGCGTTCGGTCCCAAGGACGCGCAGGCGACGCGCGCGGCGTCGGGGAAAGTGCTGAACGCGATCGCGGCCAAGCTCCCCGAGCTGATCGGCGGCTCCGCCGACCTCGCGGGGTCGAACCTCACTGATATCAAGAGTGGCGGGTCGTTCAGCGCCGGGCAGCGGGCGGGCCGGAATTTCCATTTCGGCGTACGCGAGCACGGCATGGGCGCGGTGCTGAACGGCATCGCGCTGCACCGCGGGTTCATCCCTTACGGCGGCACGTTCCTCATTTTCTCCGACTATATGCGGCCGTCCATCCGCCTGGCCGCGCTCACGCACGTGAGGCCGATCTACGTGTTCACCCACGACTCGATCGGCCTGGGCGAGGACGGCCCCACGCACCAGCCGATCGAGCAGCTCGCCGCGCTGCGCGCGATCCCCAACATGACGGTCATCCGGCCGTCGGATGCGGGCGAAGTCGTCGAGGCGTGGCGGGCAGCGATCTTGCACGAGCACGGACCGGTGGCGCTGGTGCTCACCCGCCAGAAGGTGGCAGTCGTGGACCGCACGAAGTACGCGCCGGCGACGGGACTGCATCGCGGCGGCTACGTGCTGGCCGACGCCCCCGGGGGGGGGGGGACGCCTGAGATCGTACTGATGGGTTCGGGCTCAGAGGTAGAGCTGGTTCTGGGAGCGTACGACAAGCTGACGGCTGGCGGCCGACGGCCCAGGGCCGTCTCCATGCCCTGCCTCGAGTATTTCGCCCGGCAGCCCCAATCCTACCGCGACAGCGTGCTCCCGCCCGGCGTGCCGCGCGTCGCGGTCGAAGCGGCGGCGCCGCAGTCGTGGTATCGCTGGGTGGGGGAGCGGGGGGTCATCGTCGGCCTCGAGCGATTCGGCGCGTCGGCGCCGTACCAACGGATCTACCGGGAGCTGGGGTTGACCGTTGAGACCGTCGTGGCGAAGGCGCAGGAGCTGCTCGGCTAGCCGCCCAGCCGCTTGAGGATCTCGCTCCCCGCCGCCCTCCCCGATCGCACGCACGCCGACACCCCAGCCCCGTCGTAGCCCGCCCCGCAAATCGCGAGCGGCGCGAACCGCGCGAGCCGATCCCGCACCGCCGCCACCGCCGCCGCGTGGTGCGGACCCTCCCCATAGCGGGGCAGCCCGCGGCTCCAATGGAACACGCGCGACCAGAGCGGCGCGCCGCCGATCCCCAGGATCGCCGCGAGCGCGTCGTGCGCGAGCCCCGCGGGGTCGCCATCCGCGGGCGCGAGGAACGCCCGCAGCAACACGTGCCCATCGGGGGCGCGGCCCGGGTACTTGGCGGACGCATAGGTGCATGCGCGCACCACGCCACCGGCGCTCGGCGCCGCGACGAACCCCGTCCCTTGCAGAGGCTGGCTGAATTGGCCGGCCCGGTAGGCGAGTGAGACGGTGATGCTCGGCAGGTAGACCACCTCGGCCAGCGCGCGGGCGCCTGTCACGCCGAGCTGCTCGAGCAAGCGGCCCGCGGCGTAGGCGGGGACCGCGAGCACCACTCCTTCCGCCTCGTGCGCCGAGCCTCCGGTGAGCGCCACGCGCCAGCCGGCCCCCCCCAGCGCCGGCGCGATTCCGGTCACCCCTTGCGTGAACCGCAGGCCCTTCACCAAACGCTGCGCGAGCGCGGCCACCGGCTCCGCCATCCCGCCCGCAAAACTCCGGAATCCTCTCGCGAGATCCGACCCGCGCGCCTCGATACCCAGCAGCGCCGCGGCGCGGCCCTCCTCCAGCTGCTCGAGGCCGGTCCCCGTCCAGAGCGAGGTCCCACGCGCCCGCTGCGCCACCACGCGCTCCCCGATGCCCAGCTCGGCCGCCAGGGCGGGAAGGTCCGGCTCGGCCGCGAGAAAGCCGTCGGGGCCGCCCTCCACGATGAACCCGTCGCGCCGCTCCGTCACGATCACGCCGCCCGGGCGGCGCTCGCTCTCCAGCACGGTCACCTCGGCGCCGGCGCGCGCGAGGTCCCACGCCGCGGCGAGTCCCGCGATCCCGGCGCCCACCACGACGACCCGCCTCATCGCCAGCCCCGCTCCCGGGCCGCCGTGCGCGCCACGTCGGCCACGGCCGCGACCAGCCCCGCGTCGTCGTTCAGGGAGGCGGTCCGCTCCAGCTGGACGCCGAGCCGCTCGGCGAGGGCCCGGTATTCGACGTCGATGTCGTAGAGGATCTCGACGTGGTCGCATACGAAGCCGATGGGGACGAGCAGGAACGCGTTCCCTCCCGCTGCGGCCAGCTCGGTGATCACGTCGCCCGCGTCGGGACCGAGCCAGGGGTCGGCGGTAGCGCCGGCGCTCTGGTAGGCAACGCGCCAGTCGGCGAGCGCGAGGCGCCGGGCCACCGCCGCCGCGCTGGCGCGCAGCTCGTCCGGGTAGGGATCGCCCGCGGCCAGGATGCGCTGCGGGAGGCTGTGCGCGGTGAAGATGACCTGCACCGCCGACGGGCCGGGGAAACGCCGCAGCGCCTGCATCACCCGCTCCGCCACCGCCGCGAGGAACATCGGGTGGTCCCCCCAGCTCCGCACCAGCGCGATCTCGAGACGCTCCTCGGCGGCCTCGAGCAGTTTCTGCTCGTACGCCCCGACCGACATCGCGGAGTAGTGCGGGGCCATGACGATACCCACCACCGCGTGGTGCCCGGCGCGAACGATGTCGTCGACCGCCTCGCGGATGTAGGGATGCCAATGGCGCATCCCCACGTACACGTGGAAACCGGCACCCAACGCGCGTGCCACTCCGGCAGCCTGCGCCCGCGTCAGCTCGAGGATCGGCGAGCGCCCGCCGATGCGCGCGTAGCGCTCGCGGATTTCGTGCAGCAGCTCGGGACTCGTGGGCCGACCGCCCCGCACGTCGTTCAGGTAGGGCTCGACCGCGTCGAGGCTGCCAGGGCCGCCGTAGGCCATCAGCAGGACCGCCACCCCCACCCCCACCCCCACTCCGTCAGCCGGCATGCACGAGCTCCACCACGGCGCGGACCGCCTGCACGTCGGTCTCGGGCAGCACACCGTGTCCGAGGTTGAAGATGTGGCCGGGGCGCCCGCCGGCCCGCGCCAGGACGTCCCGGACTTGCCGGTCGCGCTCGGGCGCCGGCGCGAGCAACGCCACCGGGTCGAGGTTCCCCTGGACCGCGCGGCCCTCGCCCACGCGCCGCCACGCCTCGTCGAGCGGGATGCGCCAGTCGACGCCGATGACGTCGCCGCCCGCCACGGCGAAGTCTTCGAGAAACGCCGCCGTCCCGGTGCCGAAGTGAATGATGGGGACGCCGCCCCCCTCCTCGGCCGCGAGGGCCAGCGCCCGCCGGCTGTGCGGCAGCACGTAGGTCCGGTAGTCCTGGGGCGAGAGGCAGCCGACCCAGCTGTCGAACAGCTGGAGGGCCTGGGCTCCCGCCCGCGCCTGCGCCGCGAGGTAGCGGCCGACCAGCTCCGCCAGCTTGCTCAACAACAGGTTCCAGGTGTCAGGTGACTGGTACATCAGCGTCTTGGTGCGCGTGAACGTGCGCGTGGATCCGCCCTCGATCGCGTAGCTCGCGAGAGTGAACGGCGCCCCGGCGAACCCGATGAGCGGGATGGCAGCGGGGAGCGCCGCGCGCGCGAGCCGCACCGCGTCGAGCACGTAACCCAAGTCCGTTTCGGGAACGACGGTGGGGAGGCGCTCGACGTCCGCCTGCCGGCTGATCGAGTGCGCGATGTGGGGGCCCTCCCCCGCCGCGAAGCTCAAGCCCAGCCCCAGCGGCTCGAAGGGAAGGAGGATGTCGGCGAAGAGGATCGCGGCATCCACCCCAAGCCGCTCCACCGGCTGGAGCGTCACCTGGGCGGCCAGTTCGGGGGTGTGGCACAGGTCGAGGATGGAGTGCCGTTCGCGCAGCTTGCGATACTCCGGCATGTAACGCCCGGCTTGGCGCATGAACCACACCGGGGTCGCGTCAGTTTGTTCGCGCCGGCAGGCCTTAAGAAAGCGCAGCTTCGCGAGCCTCGGCGGGAGCGATGAAGATGGTGCCGTCCTCGAGCTTCACGCGGTACGTGGGGACGGCATGGACCGGGGGCCCGCCCAGCACGCGGCCCGTCTCGAGCGAGAACACGCCCTCGTGCCACGGGCAGGTGACGGCGCAGCGCGCGGGGTCGACGGCTCCTTCCGACAAACTGGCGCGCGCGTGCGTGCAGCGGTTGGCGATCGCGTACACGGTCCCGTTCACGTTGAACAAGGCGACCGCGTCATTGGCGGCGTAGACCCGCTTCGCGCCGCCGGGCGGCAGCTCGGCGAGCGTGGCGACGGGGGTGAAGCCGTCGGCGCGCGCCGGACGGCGGGCCACGGCCTGGGCCGAGCCCGCCCCGCCGAGCGTGTCGAGCATGTCCCACAGGGACATCTGCACGCAGGTGAGGGTAGGCGTGTCGCGCAGCGTGTAGGACGACGCTTCGCTCTCGCGCAACTCCATCACCAAGTCGAGAAATTCCGCCGGGTTGTCACCCTCGAACGCCACCACGAACTCCTGATCGTCGAGGCCATAGGAGTACGTGGTGTTGAGGCGGATCGTCGGGTACTTGCGGCCGACGCGCACGTGCTCGTCCATCATCCGCTGGCGCTCGGGTTTAGGGAGCGAGTACCAGGCGCGCGTCTTGATGAACGGGTAGACGAAGAGGTACTTGGCCGCGCTGGGCTGGATGACGAGCCGCTGGTCGTGCTGCGGGTCGGCGGGAAACTCGTAGATGGACCGCCGCGTCATCGCGAGGTAGCTGTAGGGAATGGAGAGATAGGCGCCCAGGTCGGTGCGGTTGAGCGCCGTCTGCAGCTCCACGAGCGCGTCCAGGTCCTCGGCCACCTGCCACAGCAGGAAGTCGCAGTCGCCGCGCAGGCCCACCAGGCCGTAGGGCCGCAGCAGCAACCGGCCGCGGTAGCGCTCGATCGCCTCGCCGAACTCGATCTTGGCCGACGCTTGACG
>JBGPOM010000139.1:0-5648 GCA_041488075.1 Gemmatimonadota bacterium | reverse complement strand
TCGTCGGGAGCGGGCCCGTGTGTTTACCCGCTTGCCGAGGGTGCGTCCGGGTGTATCGTCTCTCCGCGTCGTGACGACGTGGCCGTCTCACCCGATGGCGGAGGAGGCCGACATGGCGGACCGCACGCAATCGCGTGAAGAGCTGATCCAGCAGGACATCCGCGACTTGCACAAGCTGGGGTACGCGCAGCAGCTGTTCCGCGAGATGGGCGGCTTCTCCAACTTCGCCATCTCCTTCTCGATCATCTCGATCCTCACCGGCGCGATCCTGCTGTACGGTTACGGCCTCAAGTTCGCCGGCCCGATCATCAACACCGTCGGCTGGCCTGTGGTGAGCCTGTTCACGCTGTGCGTGGCGGCGTCGATGGCGGAGCTGGCGTCGGCCTACCCGACGGCCGGCGGGCTGTACTTCTGGGCCTACCGGCTGGGGGGCAAGACGTGGGCGTGGGTCACGGCCTGGATGAACATGATCGGGCAGATCACGATCACCGCCGGCATCAACATCGCCGCCGCGATCTACATCGTGGGGGCGATCACCCGCGTCTTCGGCGTGCCGCTCTCCACCAACTGGTATTTCTACATCCTGGTCATGGTCGTGATCATGATCCCGCAGGTCTTGATCAACGTGTTCGGGATCAAGCTCACCGCCAAGCTGAACGACTTCAGCGTGTACTGGCACATCGCCGGCGTGGTGATCATAGCCCTGCTGCTCACCTTCTTCGGCAAGTACCACAACAGTCTGGGGTTCATGTTCTCTCACCCCACGACGGTCAATCCGCTGGATGCGGCGTCGGCGGTCGTCCCGCCGGACACGGTGGCGGTTCCGGCCCTGGCGATCGGAAGCACGACGGTCCACTCACCGCTGTTCGGCTTGTTCCCCGGCCTCGTCGGCCTGTACAAGGCGGCGCCGTTCATGCTGGTGTTCGTCCTGGCGCTGCTGCAGGCCCAATGGACGTACACCGGGTACGATGCCTCCGCGCACGTGGCCGAAGAGACCGTCATGGCACGTAAGAACTCGGCCTGGGGCGTGTTCCTCTCGGTGGCCGTATCGGCGGTCGTCGGCTACGTGATGCTGTTGATCCTCACGTGGGCGATTCCGGAAGGCGACGTCGCGAAAACCGCCAACGACAGCTATCCCGTACTCTACATCGTCTACAACAATCTCAGTGCGTTCTTCGCGAACTTCATCGCCATCATCATCGGTGCCGCGATGTGGCTGTGCGGTCTGGCGTCGATTACGTCGATGGGGCGCATGTGGTACGCCTTCGCGCGCGACGGCGGCATGCCCGGCTACACGCTGATTCGGCGAGTGAGCCCGACGTATCGCACGCCCGTCTGGTCGATCGTGATCACCAGCATTCTCGCCGTCCTGCTGTGCGTGTACGCGGCGGCCTATTTCGTGGTCACGTCGATCAGCACGATCACCCTGTATCTCGCCTACATGTTCCCGGTCTATCTCAACTGGCGGAACAAGCGGCGCGGCAAGGGCGAGTTCACCACGAGGGACACGGCGCCCTGGAATCTGGGTGGCTGGGGCCCGCTGCTGAACGTCATCTGCATCCTCTGGTGCTCATTCCTGGTGGTGATCTTCAGCCTGCCGCCCAACGAACTGGTGCTATGGACGATGGTGGCGCTGGCGGCCGGGATGTTCCTCTACTGGCAACTCGATGCCAAGCGCCGCTTCCAGGGCCCCAGCAAGGCGGACGAAGTCGCCCTGCGGGCGCTCGAACAGCAGGTCGGCCAAACCCACATCGCCGGCTAGCGCGGTGCGGAATCTGCTGATCGCGGATGGACGCCCAGCCGGATCGGGCGTCATCCGCGTCCTCGAGCCGGCGCGGGGCGAGCCGTTCGAGGAGGTGGCCGCCGCCGGCCCGGCCGACCTGGAGGCGGCCGTGGCGGCGGCCAGGGCCGCATTCCCGGCGTGGGCGCACCGGACCGCCGTGGCCCGCGCCGAGATCCTCTTCAAGTTCTCGGACTTGGTGCGCGCCCACGCCGAAGAGCTCGCCGTGCTCGAGGCGCGCAACGTCGGCAAGCCGATCGGTGACGCCCGCTGGGAGGCGAACCACGTCGCCGATACGCTGCGCTACTATGCCGGGGCCGCCGACAAGCACTTCGGCGAGACGATTCCGGTGAAGAAAGGCGGCATCGACATCACGCTGCGCGTGCCGCTCGGCGTCGTGGGGTTGATCGTGCCGTGGAACTTCCCGATGGTGATCGCCGCCTGGAAGCTCGGCCCGGCGCTCGCCTGCGGCAACACCGTGGTCCTCAAGCCCGCGAGCCTCACCCCCCTCACGGCGCTCCGCCTGGGCGAGCTGGCGCTCGAGGCAGGCGTGCCCCCGGGAGTGCTGAACGTCCTCCCCGGCCCGGGCGCCACGATCGGCGCGGCCATGGCGGCGCACCCGGACATCGCCAAGATCGGATTCACCGGCGAAACCGCCACGGGGCGCGCCATCATGACCGCGGCGGCCCGGACCATCAAGCGGGTTGCGCTCGAGCTCGGCGGCAAGTCGCCCTGCATCGTGTTCGGCGACGTGGACGTGGACTATGCCGCCGGCGAGGCGGCCGCATCGGTGTTCGCGAACGCCGGGCAGGATTGCTGCGCCCGCTCGCGCACCATCGTCGAGCGCTCCATATATCCGCAGTTCGTGGAGGCGATGCGCGCGGCCGCCGAGCGGACGGTGGTGGGGAACCCGCTGGACGAGCGGACGCAGATGGGCCCCGTCATTTCGATCGGACAGCGCGAGGTGACGGAGCGCTACATCGCGGTGGGCAAGCGGGAGGGGGCGCGCCTCGTGTGCGGCGGGGACCGCATCGCCGGCCCGGGCTACTTCGTCCGGCCCGCCGTGTTCGCCGACGCGCGGCCGGGAATGCGCATCGTGAACGAAGAGATCTTCGGCCCGGTAGCGGCGGTCCTGCCGTTCGACACCGAGGAGGAGGCGATCGCGATCGCCAACGACTCGATCTACGGCCTCTCGGGCTCGCTCTGGACCAACGACCTGAAACGCGGCCTGCGCGTGGCGCGCGCGCTGCAAACCGGGGTACTGTCGGTCAATTCGTCCTCGAGCGTGCACCTCCAGGGGCCGTTCGGCGGGTTCAAGCAGTCGGGGCTGGGACGGGAGCTGGGGATGCACGCCCTCGATCACTATTCCGAGATCAAGAACATCTACTTCGAGACGGCGCCATGAAGACCATCACCCTCGCCGACCTGCGGCGCCTCGTCGAGCAGGGCTCGATCGACACCGTGCTCGCCGTGTTCCCCGATCAGCAGGGGCGACTCGCGGGCAAGCGCTACACCGGCCGCACCTATGTCGCCCAGGCCCACGAAGGCTGGGAAGGCTGCGACTATCTGCTGGGCTGCGATATCGAGAACGATCCGCTCCCCGGCTACGCCCTGTTCTCCTGGGACCTGGGGTACGGCGACTTCATGGTCCGCCCCGACCACTCGACCCTCGCCGTGGTCCCCTGGCTCGACAAGACGGCCCTCGTCCTGGGCGACATCGAGGGCAAGGATCACAAGCCGCTCCCGGTCGCGCCCCGCCAGATCCTCCAGGCGCAGGTGCAGCGCGCCGCGGACCTCGGTCTGACGATCCGCGTCGCCTCCGAGCTCGAGTTCTACGTTTTCAACGACACCTACGAGCAGGCGTTCGACAAGGGGTTCCGCGGGCTCGACACCATCGGGCGCTACATCGAGGACTACCACATCCTCCAAACCACCAAGGAGGAGCCGATCATGCAGGCGCTGCGGCGCCACATGGACGCGCTGGGCCTCGACGTGGAGAACTCCAAGGGGGAGTGGGGGCCCGGGCAGGAGGAGCTGAACCTGGCCCACCAGGAGCCCGTGCTGATGGCCGATCACCACGTGGTGTTCAAGCACGGCATCAAAGAGGTGGCCGCCCTGATGGGGAAGGCGATCACGTTCATGGCGAAGTGGAACACCGCTCTCGCCGGCAGTTCGTTCCATCTGCACACCTCGATCTGGGACAAGAAGACCGGCGAGCCGGTGGGATACGACAAGGCTGGTCCGGTCCACATGTCGCAGCGGCTGCAGCAGTGGGTGGCGGGGCAGCTCGCCTGCGGGCGGGACTTCAGCGTGTTCTACGCGCCGTATGTGAACAGTTATCGCCGCTACATGGCGGGGACCTTCGCCCCCACGCGGCTCGTGGCTGGGGTCGACAACCGCACCTGCGGCCTGCGCCTCATCGGGCACTCACCCAAGGCGATCCGCGTCGAGAACCGCTGCCCCGGCGCTGACGCCAACCCCTACCTCGCTTTCGCCGCCGCGATCGCGGCCGGGATCCACGGAATCACCCACGGGCTGAAGTTCGAGGGGATCTACACCGGCGACGCCTACAAGGACCCTAAGGTGCGCGAAGTGCCGAAATCGCTGTACGCCGCGGCGGCGCTGCTCGAGCAATCGACGATCGCCCGCGAGGCGTTCGGCGATGTGGTGGTGGACCACTACGTGAACACAGCCCGTCAGGAGCAGGCGGTGTACGACCGGCGGGTGACGGATCTGGATCTGCTGCGGAATTTCGAACGAGCGTGAGGCACTGATGGGACGACTGGACGGCAAGGTCGCGGTCATCACCGGCTCCGGCGCGGGCCTCGGCGCCGAGGCGGCGCGGCTGTTCGCGAAAGAGGGCGCGGCGGTCGTGGTCAACGACGTGAACGCGGCGGCAGGCGAGCAGGTCGCCGCGGACATCCGGTCCGCGGGAGGAAAGGCGGTCTTCATCGCGGCCGACATGCGCTCGACTCCGCAGGTCGACCAACTCTACGCGGGCGCCAAGCGGGCGTTCGGCAAGGTGAGCGTGTTGTACAACAACGCCGGGGTCTCTCCAGGGGACGACGACGGCGTCGTCAACACGAGCGACGAGATCTGGGACCTGGTGTTCGACATCAACGTGAAGGGCGTGGCGCGCTGTTGCCGGGCAGGCATCCCGTATCTTCGGGAGGCCGGCGGGGGGTCGATCATCAACGTCGCGAGCTTCGTGGCCACGGTCGGGGCGGCCACGCCGCAGATCGCGTACACGGCCTCGAAGGGCGCCGTGCTCGCGATGACGCGGGAAATCGCCGTCGTCCACGCCCGGGAGGGGATCCGGGCCAACGCCCTGTCCCCCGGCCCGGTGCGGACCGCGCTGCTCGAGAAGTTTCTCAATACCGAGGAAAAACGGCAGCGCCGCCTGGTGCATATCCCCATGGGCCGGTTCGGCGAGGCCCGGGAGATCGCGCAGGCGGCGCTGTTCTTGGCTTCCGACGAGTCGTCCTATGTCACGGGCGCGGACTTCCGCGTGGACGGCGGCATCACGGCCGCGTACGTGACCCCTGAGGCTCCGCGACCCGGTCGGTGACCCAGCGTCGCCGGCATTTCGCGCACGTGCCACGGCATGCCGGCGGCCGGCAGCCGCTCGAGGAAGGGATCGGGGTCGAGCTGTTCCGGCGACAGCACGCCGGCGCTCCGCCAGATGCCTTCCGCCACGAGCTCCGCCGCCACGACCGGCGGGATCCCGGTTTGATACGCCGTGGCCTGTACCCCCAGCTCGGCAAAGGCCGCGGCGTGGTCGGCGATGCTGTACACGTAATACGCCCGCGCCTGGCCGTCCTTGATGCCCCGGCCGAGGGTCCCGACGCACGAGCGCCCGTGCAACCTC